>NZ_JADFBZ010000031.1:0-35251 GCF_015223095.1 Moraxella sp. K127
TTATCGTTTGCCCTTTTTTAATTTTATATTTCAATCTTTTAAAATAAACTCTACCGCCATTTGTGCGTGTAAATATGCCGTATCAAACACAGGCAAATCCAAATCATCTTGTCCGATAAGCAAACCGATTTCGGTACACCCCAAAATCACGCCTTTTGCCCCTTGTTCTTTTAAGCGGTTGATGATGTTCAGATAAGTTTGTTTTGAGCTGTCTTTTATCACGCCCACGCACAATTCATCAAAAATAATGCGATGAATGTCCGCCCGTTCGCTGTCGCTCGGCACAAGGCAGTCAATACCAAAACTTGCCAAGCCATTTTTATAAAAATCCTGCTCCATGACAAATGCCGTCCCAAGCAGTGCTACTTTATCAAAACCTTTGGCACAAATGGCGTGGGCGGTGGCGTCAATAATGCTCAAAAACGGCACATTTATCGCCTGAACAATGGCAGGGGCAACCTTGTGCATGGTATTGGTGGCAAGTAAAATGCCGTCCGCTCCAATGGATTGTAGTTTGACCGCCATGTCCGCCAAAATCTCCCCTGCCGTCTGCCAATCGCCCAATCTTTGGCAATCAACAATCTTTTGAAAATCAACGCTATACACTATCACAGGGGCGGTGGTATTTGCCCCTTTGGCGTGATTGACGGTGTCGTTGATGACTTGATAATAAGTGGTGGTGCTGGCAGGCGACATTCCGCCCAAAATTCCTAAGGTTTTCATAAGGTTGTTCCTTTGTAAAAGAGTGGCTATTATAACAGAATTGGTTTAAAATTTTATCAAATAACAATTTTTCTCAAAACCACTTGACAAACCGTCCACGATAGATTATATTCGTATGCAAATGAATACAAAATAAATACAGGTGTCTGTATGCCAAATACGCCAAGTAATAGCCGAGTGCCGATAAGTGTCCGCATTAGCCAAGAAGATGCTGATTTTATTGCCAGTTTACAGATACAAGGGGCGAATACACCGTCCGATAAAATCCGTGAATTGCTCCGCCAAGCACGCACCTTGCACACCCAAGGGCAAGATTATGAAACCAGTCTATCGCTTGCCGAGCAACAGCTTTACACCGCTCGCCATGAGATTTTAGCACTTGAAAAAGAGCTGAGTGTACATTCGCACATTGTGGCGAGAATTTTTGAGATTTTGCCCGATTTGGTGGCAACCATGATGGCGGACTACCCCAAAACGTGTGACAAATCCGCCCTTGTCAATTTTGAAAAACAGGCGATGTGGCGAGTGGTTCGCCTAATGGACAGCGTGTTACAGCTTGCCGTTACGGGCAAAGGAGCGGGCTATGATGACAGCGTGTTGGACGAGCTGGATAATACGTTACAGTTGGCGAATTTGATTTATCAACACACCCAAACCAACACCCAACCCAACCCATAAGGAAAAAACCATGAGCGAAACCCTATCTTATCGTGTCGGTCGCCTAGTCAGTGGCGGATTTCATGCCATGCTGGACAAAGCCGAAGATTTCGCCCCAATGGTCGCCTTTAACGAAAACTTGCGTGAGCTTGATAAGGCGATTGATGAAGTGCGTGGCGAGCTTGGTAAAGTGGTCGCCCAAAAGCACCTAGCCAGCAAAAAACTGAACGATGAAAACACCCGCCACGAAAGCCTAAACGACAGTATCATGACGGCGGTCAATGTGGGGCGAGACGATTTGGCACAGGTGGGCATTGCTGAGCAAATGGATATTGAGGCACGCATTCCCGTGCTTGAAAACACCATTGCCGACTGCACCGACAAAGAAAAAGAGCTAGAAGGCTTTATCATCGCCCTGCAAGCCAAACGCCGTGAGATAAGCCTGGCCATTGAGCAATACCAGCAGACGGTAGCAACAAGCGGTGCAAATGGGCAGACGATTGGTGCAAGCAGTCTTGATAAAATCGCCCAACGAGCCGACAAAGCGTCTAACGCCTTTGACCGCACCATGAGCCGTCAAACAGGCATGGCACACAGCACAAGCGGTAATGGCAATGCCCAAAGTCTAAAAGAGCTTGAAGAGCTTGCTAGAAATAATCGTATTGCCGAGCGGTTGGCACAATTAAAAATGAAATAGGGTTTGTTTTTTAAAATGAATATTTGGTGGGGGTGAATTTAATCATTGGGCGAATGTGATTCGTCCCCACAATATCCCATTTTTATTTAGATTTAAACCTGTTTTTATTTAACTATTTTTTATTTAACCATTCCATTAAAAATTGCCAATAATTAGTTATAAGGATAATCATGCTTGATTTAATTTTTGCACCCCAAAACTTTATATTCGGTGTGGCAATTACGCTGATGTTTTTGTTATTTATCCTAGAAATTGTGGCATTGATGATTGGTGGGGCAAATGATTGGGTGGACGGATTTTTGCCCGACAGTTTGACCAAAGCTCATGCCGAGATTGGCATTGATAGCCCAAGTGTGGAGACGGGCGTATTTATCCGCTTTTTAAGCTGGCTATATGTTGGCAAAATACCGCTACTTATGCTTATGGTGGTGTTTTTGGCGGTATTTGGATTGACGGGGTTTATTTTTCAGTCGGTGGTATATAGCCTGTTGGGATTTTATTTGCCAAAAATCATTGCCGTGATTGTCGTGTGGTTTTTAAGTTTGCCCATTGTCCGCCTATTTGCCAAAGGACTATACAACATCCTACCCAAAGATGAGACAACCGCCATTGACAGCAAAGAGCTGGTCGGACGTGTGGGCGTGGTCGTGTTGGGCAATGCCACGGCTAATGAGTCCGCCCAAGTACGAGTTAAAGACACGCACGGGCAGACGCATTATGTCATGGTGTTTGCCGATACCGATGAGACTTTAACACAAGGCGAGACGGTGCTATTGGTGTCGCAGGCGGGTGTTAATTTTCGGGCGATAAAGAATGTAAATGGGGTGTTGGTGGATTGACAGTAATTTTTGTCATTGCTAAAATGTCATTACAAAAATGTAGTTACAATTTTGTAATTATAAAGTGAGATGAGCCAAGATGATTTTTGAATGGGACGATAACAAAAATCGGATAAATAAGCAAAAACACGGTGTGAGTTTTGAGACAGCAAGCCGTATTTTTCTTGACCCGTTTTTGATTGTTACCGAAGACACAGCCCACAACGAAGTGCGGTGGCTTGGGGTGGGGAGCGTGGACGGCGTGGTGGTGCTACTTGTTGTACATACGCACACCGACACAGACGGCACCGAAGTTATCCGCATTATTTCAGCACGCAAACTGAGCAAAGGGGAGATAGAACGCTATGGCTATTGTTAGAAAATCCTTAGATGACCTAAAACGCACGGCAATTGATACCGATGAATTGGTAACATTAAAAGCAATGCGTGATGATGAGATTGATTATGACGACATTCCGCCATTGACAGACGCTCAAATTGCCAATTTTAAATTATATAAACCAACCAAACAACAAGTTACGCTAAGATTGGATAGCGATGTGCTTGCCTGGCTAAAAAAAGACGGCAAGGGCTATCAAACTCGTGCTAATCAGCTATTAAGACAACTCATGTTAAAAGAACTAAACGCATAAGGAAAAATTATGAACCTAATCTCAATTCTTATCACCGCAGGGGTGATTTTGGTTGCCCTAGTCATCTTAGGCTTAATTTTGACCCGCCTGTATCGCCGTGCCAGCAAGGAAGTGTCCTTTGTGCGGACAGGTTTTGGTGGCGAAAAAGTGATTGTAAATGGCGGTGCGATTGTCCTGCCTGTCTTGCACGAGGTGATTCCTGTCAATATGAACACGCTACGCCTTGAAGTACGCCGTGCGTCCGAGCAGGCACTCATCACCAAAGACCGTATGCGTGTGGACGTAACCGCCGAGTTCTATGTGCGTGTCAAACCTACTGCCGAATCCATTGCCACAGCCGCCCAGACCTTGGGCATGAAAACGATGTCGCCACAGGATTTAAAGGACTTGGTAGAAGGTAAATTTGTGGATAGCCTGCGTGCCGTTGCTGCCGAAATGGCAATGGAAGAGCTACACGAAAAGCGGGTGGATTTTGTGCAAAAAGTTCAGCAGGTTGTTTCAGAAGATTTGTTCAAAAACGGCTTGGAGCTTGAAACGGTGTCCTTGACAGGGCTTGACCAGACGGGATTTGAGTATTTTAATCCCCAAAACGCCTTTGACGCTGAGGGTTTGACACGCTTGACCGAGACCATTGAGATTCGCCGTAAAAAGCGAAACGACATTGAGCAAGACACCGATTTGGCGATTAAAACCAAAAATTTGGAAGCCGAACGCACTCGTTTGCAAATCTTGCGTGAAGAAGAATATGCCAAGCTAGAACAAGAGCGTGAGATTGAGATTCGTAAAGCCGAGCAAGAGCGTGAGATTGCCGTTCGCCGTGCCGAGCAGACGGCTGAGATTGCCAGTCAAGAAGCGAGCAAACAGCGTGAAGCCGAAGAAGCTCAAATTGCCGCCAAGCGTGAAGTGGATTTGAAAAAAATCCTAGCCGAGCGAGACATTGAAAACGAAAAAATCCAAAAAGAGCAACGCATTGAGCAAGCCGAAGTAGAACGCAAAAAGGCGATTGAGCTTGCCGAGCAAGACCGTGCCATTGCTGTTGCCGAAAAATCCCGTGCCGAATCCGAAGCCAAAGCCCAAGCCGACAAGGCACGAGCGGCAGCGGTCAAAGAAGAAGAGAGCGTGATTACGGTGCGTGAGACCGAGCGAGCCGAGCGTGCCAAGGCGGTGGAGCTCATCTCTGCAACCGAGCTTGCCCAAAAAGATGCGATTGCCATTACGGTTGCCGCCGAAGCCCAAAAACAAGCGTCCCTAGACCAAGCCGAGGCGGTGCGTATCAGTGCCGAAGCTGAGGCGGAGAAATTACGCTTGCAAGCCAAAGGTGAGGCGGACGCTCAGATTCTGCTTGCCGAAGCCAAAGAGCGTCAATATCAGGTGGACGCTGACGGGACAAAAGCGGTCAATGAAGCGTCTAACGTGCTGTCAAGCGAGCAGATTGAAATGCAAATTCGCCTTGCCCTGCTCAAACATTTGCCCGAGATTATCCGTGAAAGTGTGAGACCTATGGAAAATATTGATGACATTAAGATTTTGCAGGTTAATGGTTTGGGCGGTTTTGGGGCAAGTGGCGAGACGAGCGAGACCACAACAAATGCCAGTCTTGCCGACCAAATGGTCAATTCTGCCTTGCGGTATCGTAGCCAAGCCCCGCTTGTGGACAATCTATTAAAGGAGATTGGGCTAAATGGGGCGGACATTAACGGACTGACTCATGGACTAGATAAAGGCGTGAATAAAGACTAAATCAAAATGGTAAAACCCACAATGACAAGTTGTGGGTTTTTTATGTTAAAGGATAATACAATTTATCCGATACGCTGACAAAACTTAAAAAGCCAAAATGCCGATAAAAGGCAATGGCGTTGTCATCTTTGGCTTCTACAATAATCACACTGCTAGCAATGGGCGACTGCGTGGCTTGTTTAATGGCATTGGCAAGCAGTACTGAACCCAAACCTTGACCTTTGTGGCGTATATCAATCGCCAATCGCTCAATCAATACCGCAGGCAGGAACGATAGCGAGCCAATTTCTTTTTAAGCGTATCGTTCAATTCATGATAAGGCATACTTGCCGAACACAATGTATAAAATCCTGCCACTTGATTGTTTTTATCCACGACAACATAGCAACTGTTGGCACGGCGTTTGACATCTTGGGAAGCCTGATGAGTAAAATAATGATTGAGAATATCGTTGCCACAATCAAAAGTTTTTCGGTCATGGCTTTTATCTAATAGCACAATCCGATAATTGGATAAATTCATACACTATCCTTAAAAAACTCATCATGGATTGCCATTGCTTTTTTCATCGCATCATTCATCGGCGGTGGGTTGATAAGAGTTTCGGCAAATTGCTCTTGGTCTTGGACGGACAGTTGATTGAGAAAATGTAGCCAAGACTGTTCTTTTTGTACGGTTTTTTGAGCGTGTTCATAGGCAATACTCATCACAAAATCACTCATCGTCCGACCTGTCATCTGACTGGCAAGCTTAATGGTGTCGTGAACGTGCTTGGGGATACGGGCTTCAAAACGGGCGGTTTGGGTGGATTGAGTTTGGGCGGTCATGATATTCTCCTGTCATGGATATATACGGTTATTGTACGGTATTTTTCCGTATTTTTCCACCCTTATCATTGCCAACTTGTCCTAATTTTTCGCCACTTTTTGCAAATTTTTGATGTCATCAGGGCTTAATTTTAGCTCACTTTCATCGGCAGGGGCGGACTGTATCACCACTTCTGGCACAAAGCGAATTTGCAATTTAATAACCCTATCATCAAGCGTGTCTTTGGCAAGGGCTTGAATTTGTTGCTCCAATTCAATCGCTTGGGCTTGGCTTGGCGTGATAAGCCCTTGAATGACCACCCTTAGGGTGTGCGTGTTTTTTTCTTCGTGCGTAAAACTGTGCGATACCAAATAATTGGCTTGATTTTGAATGCTTTGTTCGACCAAGGCGATACTTTGGCGTTCAAATTTTTGTTCATTTAAGGTTTTGCCAAAATTGACCGACAAATAACCACCAATGACAATCAGAGCAATCAGCACGGCACTGTTTCTTTTTAAAAACAGCCCAATTTGCCCCAATTTGCCAACGTCATCATCATCAAGCGTTCGGCGAAATCCTGCAAACCACAGCACCAACGCATTGGTAAACTGAATGGCGAGCATATTGGTCAAAGCCAACAAAAACGCCCCCCAAGCCAGCGACAGATGACCTGACGCAAGCAAAATCCCACTGGCAGCCAAAGGTGGAACAAGGGCGGTTGCCACCGCCACGCCAACAACCGCCACCGACAGATTGGGCGAGACCATGGCGTACGCCCCTGCTGCTCCGCCTGCCAACGCCACCATTAAATCCATGGTCGTGGGCGATGTGCGTGCCAAAATCTCGCCCGTCATGACGTTGTCGCCATGCAAAAACCCAAGCCCCATGCCAATGGCATAAATGACCAGCACCCCGCCAATGAGCGTGATAAGCGATGTTTTGAGCAAGGATAGCCGTGCATCAATGACGGCAAGGGCGGCACTGGTAATGGGCGAGAGCATCATCGCCACCAGCATCGCCCCGATGACCACCGCAGGCGAGTTGGCGAGCAGTCCATAGCCTGCAATCACCGCCGACAAGCATTCATAATAAAGAACATTTTGGTCGGTAATGCCCCTGCTTCGATGTTGATACGGACTTCTTTGTGGTCTATCGTCTTTTGGCTGTGCTTTTTGGCGATAAGCGTACGGACAATGTCGGCTTGTTGTTGTTCGGTTTTTTGGGTGTCTTTGTCTTTATCTTGGTCTTTGTTGGTATTTGTTGAGTTGTCATTTTTTGGGTTGTCATTGTTTAAGTCATTGCCTTGTAAGTTATCATCTTTATTGGGCGGATTATCGGCAGAGTGATTGATAGACTTATTTGCCAAATTGTCTTTTAAATTGCCTTTATTATCTTGATTATCGTCTTGTTTGGTATTATTGCTATTACTAGACTTATTAATCTGATTGGCTTTATGAATATTGGCTAAATTGTTATGGTCATTTTGTTTGGTTGAATTATCAGCATTGACAATATTTGTTGTGGTGTTAATTGGGGCAACTATACCATTTTCTTTATCATCGTTTTGGGTGTCTTGATTGATGTCTTTGTTGTCGGTTTCTTTTTCGGTTTTTATGCCTTTATCATCATCTTTTTCATTGTCTTTTTCATTGGCATTGTCGGACAATTCGTCATTGACCGTTTTGACAAGTTTTTCAAGTTCGGCATCATCAATGCCTTGTTTTTTGAGTTCATCAAGTTCGTCTTGACTAAATTCAACGTCATCGTTTTGGGTATCTTTATTGTCGCTCATAAAAAACCTTATTTATGAATGGGAAATAGGGTGAATATAATCCACCCCTACGATTTTAATCATTTTCAATAATAAACTTCCTGCAAAACTAGGTTTTCCGTTCGCCCTGAGCTTGTCGAAGGGTAGGAAAACCGTCATGGTTCGACAGGCTCACCACGAACGGTTTTCCTTAATTCGGGGTTTTGCAGGAAGTCTAATGATAAATTAAAATTACCTAAACCTTAACCCTTATCCAACATCATCGCATCGCCATAACTAAAAAAGCGGTATTTTTGGGTAATGGCATGAGCATAGGCGTTTTTGATGTTATCCGTCCCTGCAAAGGCGGATACGAGCATAAGAAGCGTGGATTTTGGCAAATGAAAATTGGTAATGAGCCTATCCACCACGCCAAAGTCATAAGGCGGATAAATAAAAATCTGCGTATCGCCAGAGAACTCGGTAAGCTGTCCGTCCACACGGTGCAAATGGGCGGTTTCAAGCGTGCGAGTTACGGTCGTCCCCACGGCAATGACTTGTCCGCCTCGTGCTTTGGTGGCGTTGATTTTGTCGGCAGTCGCTTGTGGCAAATGAGCGTATTCGGCGTGCATGATGTGGTCGGTCAAATCGTCCGCCTTGACAGGGGCGAACGTACCTGCCCCAACGTGCAAGGTTACAAAGGCAATCTCCACCCCCTTATCGGCAAGACGCTCCAAGGTCTCATCATCAAAATGCAGGCTGGCGGTCGGAGCGGCAACGCTTGCCTGTTTGGCAGGGTCGTGAAATACCGTCTGATAACGGGTGTCGTCCGTGTCGTCTGCCGTGCGTTCAAAATAAGGCGGAATTGGCATTTGCCCATAACGCTCCAAATCCGCCAAAATCGGTGCGTCAAATTGTAAGATAAATAAATTTTCCGCCCGTCCGCACATCGTTGCCGTCATGCCACCGTCTGCCAGACTCACCGTTTGTCCCACCTTTAACGCACGGCTAGACCGTACATGACAATGGGCGATGTGGTTGTCGTGGTCGGTAATGCGTTCTATTAACACCTCCACCGCTCCGCCTGTGTCCTTGACCCCAAACAGACGGGCTTTCATGACTTTGGTGTCATTCAAAACGAGCAAATCGCCTTTGTTTAACAAATCGGGCAAATCGGTAAAATGAAGGTCGGTAAGCGTATCACCCTGAACGTGTAACAGGCGAGAGCCAGACCGCACGGCAAGTGGATAACGGGCGATGAGTTCATCGGGCAAATGATAATCAAAATCGGCAGTGAGTAGGGGTGTATTCATGATGTGGCTGTGTTACAATAAAAATGGCTTATTTTATCAAAAAGCCCAGCGATTTGCTTGTATTTCTCATGTTTACAAACCGTTATTTCTCATGCCTAAACTAAGCCTTTTGGCTAAATTGCAAAGTCGGCAAAAAAGGCGTATCATATAACCATTATTTTTAATGAATGTTTTACCATGCTGATGAATATCCAAAACACCGCCCCACGCCCTACATCGCCCCACCCCATTTTAAATTTGGGTTTTCGCATATTTTTTGTAGGGTCGGCAGTCTTTGCCATACTTGCCATGTTGCTGTGGCTTGCGATTTTACAGGGATTTGCCCCTTTTAAAGGCACGTTTAACCCTTTTTATTGGCACGCCCATGAGATGATTTTTGGTTATGCGTTGGCGGTGATTGCTGGCTTTTTATTGACCGCCGTCAAAACATGGACAAGTCAACCCATGCCCTATGGTTGGCATTTGGGGGCGATATTTGGGGCATGGGCGGTCGCTCGCTTGCTTTGGCTTGGGCTACACGCCACGCCAAGCGTTGCCATGCTTAGTGTGGCGTTTGTGTTTGATTTGCTCTTTTGGGGCATGACCGCCTACTCGGTCATCAAAGCGGTATGGGTCGCTCGCCAAAAACGCCAAATCGGTATCGTTGCCAAACTTACCCTGCTCATGCTTGCCAACATCGCCTTTTATACAGGCGTGTTTTTGGACAGCACGACCACACAACAAATCGCCCTGTATGGGGCATTATATCTCGTCATCGGCGTGGTATTTACCATTGCCAGACGAGTGTTGCCGTTTTTTATCGTCAAGGGTATCAGCGTGGATAATAACGGCAAACCCAACGGCTTAAATATAGAACAAAAAAATTCGGCACTATTAGACAGAATGAACCTAGTGGGATTTTTTGGCTTTATCGTGTTTGATTTGTTTGTCAAATCACCCATGCTCGCCAGTGCCTTTGCCCTGATTTGTGTGATTGCCAACATTTGCCGTCTTAAAAATTGGTATCACCCTGCCATTTGGCAAAAACCGCTACTGTGGTCGCTTGTCATCGCCTTTGGGGGTATGACCGCAAGTTTGGCATTCTTTGTGGTATTGCCTTTTGTTGAGACGAATATTAATGTGTATTCGCTCGGCTTGCACGGTTTGGCTCTGTTTGGCGTGGGACTGATGACCGTTGCCATGATGGCTCGGGTGTCGCTTGGGCATACGGGGCGGAACATTCATCAGCCCCCAAAAACCGTGGGTGCGATATTTATCCTAATGATAATCTCTGCCCTATGCCGTGTGGTCATGCCGATGTTTGGCGGTGATTATATGACGTGGGTGCTCATCTCGCAAGTGGCGTGGGTGCTGTCCTTTGGGCTGTTTTGCGTGTCGTATGTGGGGATTTTGGCAAAACCACGCACCGATGGGTTGTTTGGCTGATAGGCAAGGATTTTAAAACATGATAAAATGATAAAATGATAAAAAAGTTACCCACGAGACGATTATGTTTAATCCTTTTAAAAAGAAAATCCACATCAACATGAGCGACATCGACAAGGTTTTGCAGGATTTTCGCCTGTATGGTCAAGCCTTGCCGACTTTTATTGATGATAAATCCTTGCATGATGACACGCTAGACATCGCCCTAAGAGTGCATAAGGACGCCGACCAAGCCGAGCTTGAACAGGTGTATCATGACCTACGTGCCAGATTACATCTCATTGGCGTGGCAGAAGTGAATTTAAATGTCGTCTTATCCGACAAAGTCGCCCTCACCGCCACAACCGCCAGTGCCGTGCAAACCCACATGCCCCAGTCGTCAAATAAAATCCCAAGCCAAACCACAGACGACACCCCCACCAAATCCGCCCCCAAACAAGCGGACATCGCCCCCCACCCCCGCATTCGCCACATCATCGTGGTCGCCAGTGGTAAAGGCGGTGTGGGTAAATCCACCACCACCGTCAATATCGCCCTTGCCCTACAAAAACTCGGCAAAAAAGTCGGTATCCTAGACGCGGACATCTACGGCCCGTCCGTGCCTGATATGCTGGGCGTGGCAGGGGTCAAGCCTGCCGTTGAAAACGACCAATTCGTGCCGATAGACGCACACGGCATTGCCATGCTCTCCATTGGCAATTTGATAGAAAGTGAAAATACCCCTGTGGCGTGGCGTGGGGTCAAGGCAACAGGGGCATTAATGCAACTGTACAGCCAAACCAACTGGCCCACGCTTGACTATCTCATCATTGATATGCCCCCCGGCACTGGCGACATTCAGCTCACCCTTGCCCAGCGTATCCCCGTAACAGGGGCGGTCATCGTTACCACGCCCCAACACATCGCCCTGCTGGACGCCCAAAAAGGCATGGAAATGTTCTTTAAAACTGATATCCCTGTCATCGGCGTGGTTGAGAACATGGCACTGCATACCTGCACCAACTGCGGTCATGTGGACGCCATTTTTGGGGCGGACGGCGGAGCAAAGTTGGCAGAGAGATACCAAGTGCCACTTTTGGGGCAACTGCCACTTGCCACCGATATTCGCACGCAAATGGATAAGGGCGAGCCGTCTGTCATGGCAGGTGATGATTTTGCGGTGTATTATGAAAACATCGCCAAAAATATTGATGGGCAAATTGGTAAATTTGACAAAGGAGCAAGCGGGCGGATTTTTTAAAATGACATAAATAACGTGTATTTATAAATAGTGCGTGGTTTTGGTGGTATTACCACCCCATTACCACGCCATTCATCATCTGCCACGCCCCCATCATGACAATGACACTAGCCACCGCACACAGGGCAAACATGCCCTGACTGGTGCGACCTAACTTCTGACTCATCACATGGCACAGCCCTAGCACCACCCCCATCATCATGCCCCCAAGATGTCCTGCCACATCGATACTGGGTATGGCAAAGGTCATGACAAAATTAATGCCCATGATGAGTGCCAAGCTCTTGGTGTTTAGTCGCCACTTCTTTGCCGAACCGAACATTGACAAGGTCAAAAGCAACATGCCCAGTCCCATGATACCGCCCGACGCCCCTGCCGACAGCCCCAGCCCTTGCACGCCCTGCTCTTCTATCCGTCTTAGAGTCATGTATAGGTTTAACAGATTGCCCGCCACCACCGACAGCAGAAACACCACCAAAAACCGCCACCATCCCAATATCTGCTCACTAACCATGCCAAAATAATACATGGCAAAACTGTTAAACAGCAGATGAATCACCCCGATATGCAAAAACCCTGCCGTCACCAGTCGCCACGGCTCATCGATGAGTGTCAATGGCAAAAAATTCGCCCCATAGCGAATTAGCTCCTGCCCTGTCTGCTCGTCAATGTTTACCCCATTTATGACCTGTACGCCCATCACCGCCACAAAGCTGATGATGAGTAGTAAGGTTGTCGGGGCGATTTTAAAGAATTGTGTTAAGGTCATGATTGATAAAATGGTAAAAAGTGAAAGTGAATCGGCGGGATGACTTTTGTTATGTTAAAATAAATTTGTCAGGATAAAATTGATAAGATAGCAAGATATAAATATAGCAATACAAAAACACCGACCCTATCAACACAGCTCACGCACCGCCATAACAAACTGCTGTTCACCCAATCCTGCCACATCCGTACGCATGAGTGTGTCCACCCGACCCAAGAACTCATCTCTATCCATCAGGCTCGCCCCCAAACTCATCAAATGCGAATTTTCCAGTTGGCAATCCACAAGTGCCACGCCCTGCCTTTGGCATAACTGCATGAGCCCCCAAAATGCCACCTTTGAGCTGTCCGTTGCCCGATGAAACATACTCTCACCACAGAACATCGCCCCGATATTTAGCCCATACAGTCCGCCTATCAAGGCACTAGCTTGTGGCTCATCTTGCCATATCTCCACGCTTACCGCCACACCAAGCTCGTGCAGCTCGGTGTATGCCTGTATCATCTCATGCCCTATCCACGTCTCATTGGCATAGGCTCGTGGCTCGCTACATGCCTGTATTACATCGGCAAAGGCATGGTTGGTCGTCAGTGTCCATGTGGACTGGCGAGCCTTGCGAATGAGCGATTTTTTGGGGATAAAGTCGCTGGGCATTAGCACGCATCTGGGATTGGGCGACCACCACGCTATTGGTTCATCATGAAACCACGGAAACACCCCAGAGCGGTAGGCGTGCAACAGCGTTGCCACCGACAAATCCGCCCCCACACCCAAACACTCTTGGTCATCAGACAAGGCTTGCACCCCCTGTCTAAAACCATAAGGGCAATCATCGGCTAAGGCGTGAATTTGGTGAATGTTTATCATAAAAAACAGTTATTTAAAAATGTAAAAATAATAAAAGGTGTGATAAATTATGGTTAAAAATGGATTGGCAAGACAAATTATGATTAATTATTAAGTTTGGGTAAATTTCATTTTCCCATCTGTCATGTTAAAAACGTCTTATTTAACAAATGCCTATTTTTATCAGTGTTATAAAATAAAAATCCGCCCCCACCAGCAACCCATCACTCAAACCGCTTTAAATTTTAAAACACACCCCCATTAATGGCAAGTGTTATTTTCAATTCAACAAAACAGAGAACATTATGTTAAATAAAGATTATCGCCAACGCTTTTTTATTGAGCATTCGCCCGTGCGTGGTGATGTGGTGCGACTGTCCGACAGTTTTACCACCGTGATTAGCCAAAAAGATTACCCCCCTGCCATCAAAGCCTTATTGGGCGAGATGTTGGTGTCGGCAAGCCTGCTTATCGGCACGCTCAAAATTGACGGCAAATTATCCATTCAACTGCAATCATCAGACGACAACTCGCCCCTGCGTTTTGCCATGGCAGAGTGCGACCACTCATCAGGGCAAGAGCTGGGGGCGGTGCGTGCGTTGGCAAGTTTTGACAACAGCGATGACAAACAGGCGTTTTGGCAATCGCTTCGCACCAGTGATGACGCTTTTGCCGTCATCAAAACAGGCGTGCTATTTATCAGCATTCACCCTAACTTTGGCGAGAGCTATCAAGGCATTGTCGAGCGTGTGAGCGACAACTTAGGCGAGTGCCTAGCCCATTACCAAAAACAATCCGCCCAAATCCCCACCATCATCAAACTTGCCACCGATGAGACCACCGCCGGCGGACTGCTTGTACAACTACTGCCCCAATCGGACGCCGACAAAGAAAACGACCCTGACCTATGGGATAGATTAAGCGTACTCACTAGCACCATCAAGGCGGACGAGCTGACCGAACTGCCTGCCGATGAAATCCTATATCGCCTGTATCACGAAGAAGATGTGGTACTGCCCGAACCCACCCCACTTGGCTTTGCTTGTACTTGCTCGCCCGAAAAAAGCGAAGGAGCGATTTTGCAACTAGGACATGATGAAGCCCTAGAAGTCGTGGACGCTCATGGCGGTACACTCACGTTAGATTGTGGTTTTTGTGGTAGGGAATACCGTTTTGATAAAGATGATATTAAGCAGTTATTTGCGTGATACGTCCTACCCCACCAACGCCCACTGTCATGCAGTGGGTTTTTATTGGTGAAAAATATTGGTATAATGGGCGATATATTATTATCATGGAGATGTCATGATTGTAGAAATCCCCCAAGAATTACAAGTGATGATAGAGTACCGTGCCAAACAACAAGGCATATCATCACACGCCTTTGCCGTCAAAACCTCAGAGCAGGCGGTCAATCCAAGTTATGCCAATGGCGATTTTAATTTTGATTTGGCACGTATAGACCAATCTATTAAAAGCGGACGTATTGATGTGCCTGATTTTGATGACATGGACGAATTTTTGGCATGGGTAAATTCATAAAAGTTATTTTTACCTCACAATTTAAATTATGGCTAAAAAATTATCCAAAAGCCGACCAAATTAAAATCGGTTTGTTCGTAGAACACGTCAAACAGTTTGGACTTAACAACTTGCAAGGACGCAACAAATCATCAGACAACGTCCCCACCGATGACCTAAATTGGCTACAAAAAGTCAAATATACCCAAGCCTATCGCCTGTGGCATTACCATATCGGCATACCTGATTATGCAGGCGAATTTGGCGACAGACTGGCGAATACATTTTGCATTATCAGCGTTTTGATGATGAGATTGTCATCGTGGATATGTCCGCCCACCCACCTTTTGAACTGCCGAGTATAGACCGCCTAATCTAGCCATGCCAATCCCCACCCACACGGACGGTAAAACCGCCGACATCGCCAAAGACGGCTTTTCGGTCATGTATGAGTTTTACCCAAAGCACCCTAGAAATTACCCGATTTGCCATGAGTTTGATGACAGCGTGGTATTGTTACAGCATTTGCCAACGTTGTTGGTATTTGGTGTGCTGGCAATCAGCTTTGGCAATGTGTGGCTCAATGTCTTTATGGGCAATCAGTCGTTTTGGAACGCCCTGCCCGTTACGGTGATTTTTTATTATAGTCAAACAAATTTGAAATAAGACAAGGAAAACGAGCGAAGTTGTACAAGTAGTACTACGAGCGAGTTTGACACAGTATTATTTCAAAGTTGGCAGACTATATTTGCCAGATTTGCTTTGTTTTTATTGTACGCTCATATTTTTATGTGGCGACATCATGGGACGATAATTGAGATTGATAAAGAACATATCGCTTTTGTCAAGCATTATACCGACCGTGAAAAAACAGTCATCGGTTTTGATAGGATTTATCATGCTAAGCTAAAACAACGCACCCAAACATGGTACAAAATCGTGTTGTATCATGTAGAGTTTAGCGATGACGATCTTTATTATAAAAAGCACAAAGGCACGATTGGTTATGTTGGCAATCTATTTGGCGTGGGTAACGAGCGAGCAAATCATATCGTAGGCGACATCATACACACCATGCAAGCGTATCATGACAGCCATGATGTGAATTTGCCAAAAGTGAATTATATTAAACAAAAATTCTTTTAATTAACAATAAACTACCGATACAACGTCCGCTCATTTAACAAATCAATGTCCGCCTGTTTTAGCTCAAAATTATGCAAATCCTGCTCATTGGCATAGGGGTACATAAGAGCAGTGGGGTCGTCATTATGCCCGATACTAAGGGCATGACCCAACTCATGAGCCAGCACCAACCGCAAATCATCAATACTTTCAAATTCATAAATATCAATCTTATGCCCATCAAACTGCCCCTTATGAAACTCTCGGGGCGTTAGGCGAGCATTGGCGTGGTCAATGGCGTGATTGATATGTCCTGCCTTGTGATTGATGTCATCTACCGCTTGGTTAAAGGCGTCTTGGGAGAGCCGATAAACATCAATCTTGGCATTTAGGGCTTGTTGATTGGCTCGCAACTGCTTTTCTATGCCTAGCAAGCGTTGGCGTTCGTTTGGGTCATGGGTGTGATTAATGAGATGAATGGTGTGGTTATATTGCTCTTGCCAAGCGGTCAGCTCGGTTTGCAGACGGCTAAACTCATCGTGCAACGCCTGTCTTTGGCGTGCCAGATTGTCCGAGTCTCGCCTGTGATTTTGTTGTAGGGTATCTAGCTCCTGCTTGATTTGTTGGCGTGCCGTGGTCTCCATTTGTCGCTCATCATAGATGAGATTGATACTCACTTTTGCACTGTCATCATAGACAAACCACTGCCGACCCGTGCCGTCATGCCATATCATCACCGCTTCATGAGCAAGGCGTTTGACTTCGTCATGACTTAACCCAAAACGCTCGTCCACATCGCCAATACGATACCGCACTCGCAAATCGGTCGGATAAGTCAGCCGATGAATCAAACTGTTGTGGCGAACCTGTGGCTCGGTGTGGGTCTGATACGAGAAAAACCCAAGCACCAACACCACGCCTGCCAATATCATCAGCCGAATGATTTTTAACAATGTCATTTATTTATTCAAATCAAAGAATAATTACCGCTAAATCAATCCAACAATTTAAAAAAATGCTCACGATAATGACGTAACTCACGAATAGAATCACGGATATCATCTAATGCCAAATGCGTACCGCCCTTTTGATAGCCACGAGCGACATCGGGTCGCCAGCGATAGCACAGCTCTTTGACACTAGACACATCTAAGTTGCGATAATGAAAAAATGCTTCTAGCTCAGGCATTTGTCTTGCCAAAAACCGTCTGTCTTGACAAATGGAGTTGCCACACATGGGTGATACCCCTTTATCTACCCACTTTGATAAAAACTCAATGGTCGCTTGCTCGGCATCTGCCAACGTTACCGTGCTACGGCGAACACGGTCGGTAAGACCCGATTCTCGGTGCTGGCGGGTGCACCATTCGTCCATGCCGTTTAGCACCGTATCAGGCACTTTGATGGCAAAGACAGGACCTTCGGCAAGAATGTTGAGATTGTCATCGGTAACAATGGTCGCAATCTCAATAATCTCATCTTTTTGGGTGTCAAGCCCTGTCATTTCTAGGTCAATCCAAATGAGTGCTTTTTTGGGTTTTTGGGTCGGTTTGGGGTGCGTGATATAAATCTTGGACATGATGTTCCTAATTTGGGTGAATTATCTCTTGGATAATCTGATATTATAAAGGAAAAAGCAAGGAATAAAAACAAAATGGGACAACCGCCCCATTTTTAGGGCGTGCCTGCCTTTTGTATTTGCAATGAAAAACGAGAAAAATCGCACGTTTTTCAAGGAAAAAACGCAGGTTGATAGTTATTCTATCAAGCAAGTTTTTGACGATGAAAAACAAGATTTAGCCATTTTTCATGCAAAAACGATTGATTTATTTGTAAAATATTTCTATGTTGTAAATAGTGTTATAAAGGGCAGGCACGCCCTAACCAACCAATCAACTAAATCGCTTGGGGGCTTCGTCATAGACATGGGCATGGTATTGTCGCATTTGGCGTTCCATGACCGTGGCTATCGCCGCCGAAATCATGTGCTGTCCGATACTTTGGATGTGCTCCGCCCCGACCATGTCCTTGACCTTATCAGCAAAGGCAATGCTCACCAACGCTTCATCCGTCCCTACTTCTCGCAGGACGAGCGAGCCACTCTCCACTTCAACAAATTCCAAAATGGCTTCTTTGGCACCAAAACGTGGTCTGCCCCGCTCATCCGTGGCTGACTCATTGCCCTGCTGTGCGTGAGCTTCTTCGCTGATGTCTGCCTTGACCGCTTTTTTGCGGGTGCGTTTTGGCTTGGCAGTTGGATTGTCGGTTTGGCTTTTGGCTTGATTGTCAGTATCTTGGGTGTTTTTGATCTGACTGGTTTTGGCTTGTTTTGGCTTGTTTTGGTCTGCCTTGACTTTTGCTTTTGTGCTTTTTGGCTGGTCTGCGGTGTCGCTCACCGCTGACACATCGCCTACTTGTACATCAAGGGCGACATCTGCTGGGTCTTTTTTCTTGCGGGTGCGTTTGGGTTTGTCTTGCGAGTGCGTTTGGGTAGAGACAGACACATCATCTGTCATCACGCCCTGCTCTGCCTGCTTGTCGGATTGCTTTGCCATAAGATTGCCTACTCTTAGCGTACTTTATATATCATTAAAAACCATCCTTATATTATGGCGGTTATGTCGGCAAATTTCAAGTAAACTGCCAAGCTGTATTTCCCTTTTATCCATCATCATACGCTTATTTTTTTAAGCGATAAACACCCAAACATCAAATAAAAGCATTTGCTAGATTTTTACAAATAAATATAAAGATAATAACTGTTATTATTTACAAAGATAATTTTTTAAGGTAAAATGCCTTGTTTGTTGTCATTTTGTATGTAGGGCATGCCTGCCTTTTGTATTTGCAATGAAAAATGAGAAAAATCGCCCGTTTTTCAAGGAAAAAGTGAAGCTTGATAGTCGTTCTATCAAACAAGCTTTTGACGATGAAAAACAAGATTTAACCATTTTTCATGCAAAAACGATTAATTTATTTCTAAAATATATCTGAATTGTGAATAGTGTTATAAAGGGCAGGCACGCCCTAATCTTACAGCTTGATAATACCCACAGGACTTTTGTTTTATTTTTATAGGCATGGCTCTATGCGTCAATACAACTTTCCCAAAAAATCATTGCTCGCCCTACTCATCCCCATCATGATGTGCCACACCATACAGGCTCATGCTGATGACAGCCCAGAACCCAAAGTTCATCTTGGACATGAGACGATTACTATTAGTCGCACGCCCCAAGAGGAAGTGGGCAAAGAAATCATTACTAGGCAAGAGCTAAACCAAGAACTTATCCAAAACACCAAAGATTTAGTGCGTTATAGCCCTGATGTCGGTATTGCTGATAGCGGTCGCCGTTTAAAAGGTTTTGCCATGCGTGGGGTGGAAGGCAACCGAGTGGCAGTCGCCATTGACGGGGTGAGTATTCCTGATTCAGAAGAAAACTCACTGTATGAGCGTTATGGCAACTTTAACAGCTCTCGGGTTACGCTAGACTCTGAGCTGGTTCGTGGTATCGACATGGTCAAAGGTGCTGACTCTTTTAACATGGGTGGGGGCAGTTTGGGCGGGGGTGTGAACTATCGCACCTTGCAAGCGAGCGATTTGATTCAAAGTGGGGATTTTGGCGGAATATATCGCACAGGATACGCCACCAAAAATAACGAATGGTTTCACACGCTTGGCATGGGTTATGATAACGGCATCATAGACATGGCACTTGTATATTCCCAAAGACGTGGGCGTGAGACTGAAAGTCGTGGCAGTGATGTTACGCCTTGGTACAGCTGTTATAGCGAATCCGCTTGTCAAGAGTACGCCACCTATGGGGCTTCACGCATGACACCCGACCCCGAAAAGCACAAAAATCAGAGCTATTTGGCAAAATTGGGCTGGCAAATCAATGACGACCACAGAGTCGGCTTATCAGTCAATGGAGCGAAAATTTTATCGGATACCACCGAGCATTCATATTCGCTAACATCGTACTGGCGTGATGCTACCGATAAGCAAGACATTACCAACACTAATCTTTATCATGAATGGCTACTAAATACCAACTTTTTAAGCAAAATCCGCACCGACATTGATTATCAAAAAGTCGATAACCGTTCTATCAATTATAAGGGTAATAAAAACTGGCGCGATAACAGTCGCACACACCTTGTCAATCTGGACGACCGATTATTTAACAACAAATACAAACGTCTAAGCATTGGGGTAGAATCGCCGACTTTTGGCATTAAAAACACCGAACATCGCATGAGTGCCAAAGTGTTTGTTGCCGAACGAGATTTTAAAAACATCAACATCGATGACATCTATAACAGTGCAGGCGTGATGACTGACCGTGAGATTTACACCATTCAGCACCCCATGAACACCCGTCAATACGGCTTTACCTTGCAGGATAATATCCGCTTTGGTAATGCTTGGTCGGTCAATGCAGGGCTACGCTACGACCATGAAAAAATCAAACCACAACCCCTTGATGTTACTTGTGGCAAAAAGTACGGCTTTGGGGTATTGTGCGAGAATGTAGATATGAATGGAGCAACCTTTAAAAACTGGACAGGACAGTTTGGTGTGGACAAACGCCTAAATGACACATGGCGAGCGGGCTATCTTGCCAGTACAGGCTATCGTAATCCCACATCGTCCGAGATGTTTTTTACATTCCAAAGTGGCTTTGGCAACTGGTCAGCAAACCCTACCCTAAAAACCGAAAAAAGCCTAAATCACACGCTATTTTTGCAAGGCAACGGCGATTATGGCAAGCTAGACGTGGGCATTTATCACAGCAATTACAAAGACTTTTTGTTTGAAACAGAGACAATCAAGTACGAACCCAACAAAAACTACGATGAAATTTTTTGTGATTATTGGGGTGGTGATGCGTGTCGAAAAGCTTATCCAACCTATTATCAACAAATGGTGAATGCAGACAAAGCCCATATTTCTGGCATTGAATTTAAAGGTGAGTTGGCACTAGACAAAGTAACGCCCCTGCCCACAGGGTTTAAAGGGTCTTTGAATGTCGGTTATAGCCGTGGCAAATTATCAGGGTTACAAAATGCCAGTTTACTCTCTATCCAACCCATGAAAGCGGTTTTAGGACTTGACTATGAAAGCCCAACGGACAAATGGGGCGTGTTTACTCGCACAACCTACATGGGTGGCAAAAAAGCCAAAGATGCTCAATATGTGCGTGCAATATCCAATTGTTTAGAATACAAAAAAGACTGGTACGGTCAAGACACATCAACGTGTTTGACAGAAGTACCTGACACCACAGTTGAAAACTACAAATGGCTTAATAAATCTGCGGTAACGTTTGATGTGTTTGGTTATTACAACATCAAAGATAATGTTACTTTGCGTGCAGGGATTTACAACGTCTTTGATAAAAAATACCACACTTGGGACAGCTTGCGTGGCATTAACTCACTTGACCAAGGCAAGGCAGGGGCAAGCAATTCGGTGGACAGACAAGGTCAAGGCTTAGAGCGGTTTTATGCCCCTAGTCGTAACTACGCGTTATCGCTAACCTATGAGTTCTAGTTAATACTCAGTAACAAAGCCCGCCCTGATGGCGGGTTTTTTTTATTTGTCAATTATTTTGTTATATTGTAACTATATTTAATGTTATGTTATAATATTTATTTTTGATTAATGGAGATTTTCTTATGACTGCTTATAAGCGTTTGCCGTTGGCTATTTTACTGATTTTAAGCCATCATGCCCTCGCCGATGATGTACCGACGGTTCAACTTGAGCATGAAATCATTAATATTAAGCACCAACCCTTAGAAAGTCTTGCTTTGGGAGGCGTACGCAAAGTCGGCGACACGGTTATAAAAAGTGAAGCGCTAAAACAGCGCGCAACCACCCTAGGCGATGCTTTGGCAGGCGAGCTTGGTGTTCATTCTAACCATTTTGGTGGCGGTGCCTCAGCCCCCATCATTCGTGGGCAGGAGGGTAAACGCCTGAAAATCCTACAAAACGGCTCAGAGGTTGTGGACATGTCTGGGTTATCGCCAGACCATGCCATAGCGGTGGATACCACACTGGCAAAACAGGTGGAGATTGTGCGAGGCTCTGGTGCATTGTTGTACGCCTCTGGCAACTCAGCAGGCGTGGTCAATGTCGTTGATGACAAAATACCCAGCAAATTGCCCAGCAAATTACAAGGTGATTTGGCGGTGCGTCTTAGCAGTGCCAACCGTGAAAAATTAATCACCGCCAGCGCCGAAGCCCCACTGGGAGAGCATGTGGCGGTGCGTGTTGCAGGGCTGTCCAAACAAGCAGCAGATTATAAAACGCCACGCTTTGACCGCCATGTCTTTAACGAAGAATCTGAATACGATGACACTCAGCCAGAATTCATCTATAAAGACACTTTAAAACATCTGCCAGACAGCCATGCCAAATCACAAGCAGGAACGCTTGGCGTGTCATGGGTTGGCAATCAAGGCTTTTTGGGGGCATCGGTGAGCTTACGCCGAGACAAATATGGCCTGCCCAACCATTCACATGAATATGAAGAATGTAGCGTACATGGCATTTCTCAGTCCGCCTTACAATACAAGCCATATTTGCGTTTGTATCCTTTTTTGATGGAAAATGATGACTTAGAGTTTGACAATGCAGGGCTTGAATGCCATACACATGATGACCATGCTCATGACCACGAGCATGGCAAACCGTGGATTGATTTGAAAATGAAGCGTTATGATGTGCAAGGGCAAATCAATGCACCGTTTGCTGGCATTGATAAAATCCGAGCCAGCATGGGCAAAGCAGATTATCATCATGATGAGATAGATGGGGGTGAGAAGACCAGCTTTTTTGACAATCAAGCCAATGTGTGGCGTCTGGAAGCCTCACATACCCCCATTCATACGCCGATGGGCAAGTTTAGCGGGGTGTTTGGGGTCGGTTATCTCACCTCAAAAAACAGCGGACTTGTGCCACCTCGCTATGAAGATGGCAATAAACAAGACACCCAAAACATCTTACATAATAATAAAACCAAGACAGGCAGTGTGTTTTGGTTTGAAGAATACAAGCCCAATGACAAGCTGACAGTTGACGCCGCCGCTCGCATTGAAAAACAAACCATCACCATGGATTATGACAAAAAAGCCATTTATCAGAGCTTAAACTTAGGTTTGGCAACCGCTCATGAACCAGACATACGTTTTAAACGATTGCTTGACAGCGGTACTCTAAACCCCCAAAAACAAACCGCACGCTCTTATGCTGTTGGGACGCATTTACAATTAACGCCCAAACATAAATTATCGCTGAATCTGTCGCATCAAGAACGCCTGCCAAATGCTCAGGAATTGTATGCTCACGGCATGCACCTTGCCACCAACTCTTTTGAAATTGGTAACCGCTTTTTAAACAAAGAAAAATCCAACAACATTGATTTGGGGCTGACATTTCAAGGTGATAAATGGGATTACCGTCTTGGTGGCTATCATTATGATTTTGATAACTATGTGTTTTTACAAACATTGTCGCAGTATAAGCAAGGTTTGCGTGGCATGCGTCATGATAAAGACTTAAAAACCGCACGCTATGAACAAGCAGCGGCGAAATTTTATGGATTTGATGCCAACATCGGTTATCAGATTAATGATGTGTATCATGTGGCGTTATTTGGTGATTATATTCGTGGCAAACTCACCAATTTGCCTGACAAACAAGGCAGAACCGATGCGTATGGCAACCGTCCTCTCATCAAACAGCCAGACAGTCATACGCCAAGACTGCCACCAAAACGCCTTGGCATGAAATTAACCGCCAATGTTAATGCAAATTGGTCAGGGTCTTTGGAATATCGCCATACCTTTAAACAAGATAAATTGGCGAATTTTGAACGCCCAACCCCAGCTCACAACTTGGTGAATTTGGGGCTTAACTATCAGCACAAGCCAAGCCATCAAGCAGGCTCGGTTCAGGTATTTTTTAATGCCAATAATCTATTAAACGATAAAGTCTTTGCTCACGAGACATTTTTCCCAGACATGCCACAAATGGGGCGAAACTTTATGCTCGGGGCAAATTTCAAATTTTGACAAATCATAAAATCCAAATCAAAAACCATCGTGGCAAACCATATTCTCGATGGTTTTTTGATGGCAAATCAAAGATGGTCAAAGCCCAATTTGGCATGCTGTTTGCTCGCCATATTTTTAGCCATATTTTTAAAAAACTGCAATAAAAAACTTGACATCTTATCATACTGCTGTATAATGAGCGACCAATTGGGGACGTGGCGAAATTGGTAGACGCACTGGATTTAGGTTCCAGCGGGGCGACCTGTGAGAGTTCGAGTCTCTCCGTCCCCACCATGTTTTAACTCAATCGTGAATGCGGTTGAGTTTTTTTGTGTGCAAATTTCTTGACATCTGTTCTTATAAACACAATAATAAATGTACTTCATCCATCTCTTGTAGGACATGCCATGACAACCACGCCTTTTGACACCCTACCCAAATCTACCTTGACAGGCAAACCTGTTTTGCACTTCGTTCATGCCAATGGCTTTCCCGCCCAAGTCTACACATCATTGTTTGAGCATTGGGAGAGGGTATTTAGCATTGAGTATATTAAACTCTTTGGCATGCATCCTGATTATCCGCCAGATAATCACTGGCAAAAACTGACCCATCAGGTACTAGACAACATTCATCAGACCTGCCAAAAACACAGTGTGCCACATGTTGTTGCTGTGGGGCATTCTGTGGGGGCAGTAACGACCATGCAGGCATACGACAAAGACCCTACGCACATCAGTCAGCTCATCGCCCTTGACCCATCTTTACTCATGGGCAAAATGAGCCTAATTTATCAGCTCTCCAAAATCATGGATGACGCCCTATGTCCCTTGACAGGGTCTCAACATTATTTTGTTGATAAAATCTCGCCTGCCAGCAAATCCAAATACCGCAAAGATACCTTTGACAGCAGGCAGACCGCCCATGACAGCCTACGCCAAAAGGGACTGTTTAGAGCCTTTGACTCACGCACCTTTGAAGGCTATATCCAGCACGGGCTGACCGCCACAGACGACAAATTCACGCTCGCCATCCCCAAGGCGGTCGAGCTTGCCATCTTTCGCACCATTCCGTCTCTATACTGGGCTAAGTCACTGACCATCTACCGCCCTACCACGCTCATCGCTGGCAAGGACAGCCACTTCACCCACATGGGTTCATACCACGCCATCCATGACCGCTGGGGCGTGCCTGTTATCTATGTGGACGGCTCGCACATGTTCCCCTTGGAGACGCCCGACAGCACCGCCCATCTCGTGCTAGACACCATCGCCCAACAAATCAAGGCTCGCTAAATGCCCCATCATGACCTAACCGACCCGCAGATGAGCAAGTCATCCCCACGCCCTGCCATTTCTTTTTCGACAGTGGGCGTGGTGGGGCTGTGCTTATTTTGCCTGTTTGGCATGTTTGCCCTGCAAATCATTGGCGTGTATATCGGCTCATTGGCTTATTATGAGCAGGCAGGCAGTCTGGATGTCGCCACGCTCATCATGCTCGACTCCAATAACGGCGTGGTGGTCGCCATCTCGGTTGTCATCACCGCCCTAGCCTTTACGCTGTTTGCCGTGGGCTTGGTGTTATTCAAAAGCAAAACAGCACGCCACAGCACACCCCATCAGCCCCCATTGGCTCATCACTGGGGGGCTGTTTGGCAGTTTTTTGGGATAAAGGCGATGGGCGTTCGGGGCTTTGTCGTCAGCCTAGTGAGTATGATAACATTTATGGCGATGAGTGAGCTTATCTTGACCGCCTTGGACAGCTCGCCCATGGATTTTTTGGATGGGCTTATCACAGATGAATCCCTGCCCCTGCTCATATTCGCCATCGTGGTGGTTGCCCCCATCTATGAAGAACTGGTGTTTCGGGGGCTGATATTTGGCGGACTGCTTCATCGCCATCGTGCCGAGCAAATCCCCATTCGTCTGGTCGGTTTTACCATCGCCAAGCCCACACTCATGGCAAGTCTCATAAGCAGTCTGCTCTTTACGCTCGTTCATCTACAATACGACCTGCTTGGCATGGCAGTCATCTTTGCCATGGCGTTGCTGTTTTGCTATATTCGTATCCAATACGGACTCATCATGGCAATACTCATGCACATGGTCAATAACGGCGTGGCGATGGCGGTGTATTTGGCAAGCTGACACAAAGCCCTTTTCTTTATCATCAGAGCTTGTTATACTATTTATAGGCACACCCTAATTACAGACTTTAACTGGGCAAAAACATCCCAATTCACTTGCAAGTCATCATCAAGGTATTTTATGGACATCATCATCTTGGGCGGGGGCGTGATTGGCACGACCACCGCATATTATCTTGCCAAAGCAGGGGCAAATGTTACCGTCATAGACCGCCAGTCTGATGTGGCGATGGAGACAAGTTTTGCCAATGCTGGACAAATCTCCCCCGGCTACTCCACGCCTTGGGCTGCCCCCAAAATCCCCCAAAAGGCGGTCAAATGGCTCATGCAAAAACACGCCCCCCTTGCCATTCGCCCTGATGGCACATCCTTTCAGATGGCATGGATGCGTCAAATGCTCGCCAACTGTAACGCCATACGCTATCAAATCAACAAAGAACGCATGATGCGGATATCTGAGTACAGCCGTGACTGTATTGGTACTTTGCGTGATGAGATTGGTGTTGGTTATGAACATCGTACAGGTGGCACGGTACAGCTGTTTCGTAAACCTGCCCAAATCCAAGCCATGCACCTTGACACCAAAGTACTAGAAGAATGTGGCGTGCCTTATGAGATACTGGACGCAGATGGGCTTGTCAATGCCGAGCCTGCTCTTGCCCATGCCAGTGCCAATTTGTTAGGTGGGCTACGACTGCCCAATGACGAAACAGGCGACTGCCATCTATTTACAAAACGCCTAGCCGAGCATTGTACATCGCTTGGCGTGACGTTCAAATTTGACACAAACATTGACAACATCATCTTTGAAAATCAAACCATCAAAGGCATTATTGCAGGTGGCGAAACGCTGACAGCAGACGGCTATGTGATGGCGATGGGCAGTTATAGCCGTGCCATGCTCTTACCACTTGGGCTGAATTTGCCCGTCTATCCTGTCAAGGGGTATTCGCTGACCGCTGACATCATCGATGAGACCAAAGCCCCCATCTCTACCGTGCTTGATGAGACCTACAAAATCGCCATCACCCGTTTTGACAATCGCATTCGGGTAGGTGGCATGGCAGAGCTGTCGGGCTTTGATTTGTCATTAAACCCTGCCCGCCGCGAGACTTTAGAGATGGTTACAAAAAGCCTGTTTGACGGTGGCGACCTGCCAAATGCCAAATTTTGGACAGGGCTACGTCCGATGACCCCAGATGGCACACCCATCATTGGGGCGACCAAATTTGACAACCTATTCATCAATACAGGACATGGCACGCTTGGCTGGACGATGGCGTGCGGTTCTGGTAAACTGCTTTCTGATATCATCATGGGCAAACAAACCGAGATTTCATTGGAAGGCTTAGATATGAGCCGTTATCAGAAGTAATGTAGTTTTGATATTGTTAATTAACACACCTTTGGGTGGATTTGTAGGGGCAAATCACATTTACTCTTTGATAAAACGTTGATTTTTGGGTAAATTGCAATTTGCTCCTACACGTCCAAATTTTAAAATGTTTCTTTATTGAACAACACCATTTATTTTTAAGGAAAATGTTATGAACATTCAAAAAATTGACAGCAACGACACCATCACCGAAATTGCCATTTATAATGGCGTGGTCTATTTGGCAGGGCAAGTACCTGATGATGACAGCCTTGATATCGTCGGACAAACTCGTGAAGTCCTAGCCAACATTGACAAAGCCTTAGTCAAGGCAGGCACGGACAAATCTCGCCTTTTGACCGCACAGGTGTTTATCAAAAATTTAGAAGATTTTGATGAATTTAATGCCGAATACGCCGCTTGGATAGCAGGCAACGTTCCGCCCACTCGTGCCACGGTTCAGGCAAATTTGGTAAATCCCAACTGGCTGGTTGAGATTGTGGTAACGGCAGGCATCTAATCTACCCCCACCACTTGTAGCCCTGCCAACGCCACCACCCCTGCCGTCTCGGTACGAAGTATCCGCTCGCCTATCGTCCACGACAAAAAGCCATGCTTGTGGCACTCATCTATCTCATCATCGGACAGTCCGCCTTCTGAACCGACCAGTATGCCTATCGTGGACGGCAAGGGGGCTTTTGGAGTGTAGCGGTGCACGTCGTCCGCTAGGCTCATGACGATTTTTAGCTCATCGGTACAACTTGCTAGGCAGTCCGAAAGTGCCACAGGGGGCAAAATGGCAGGGATGATATTAAGCCCGCATTGCTCACAGGCAGAGACAGCGATTTTTTGCCAATGAGCAAGTTTTTTGTTATCACGCTCATATCTGAGTCGCTCGGAGCGTTCGGTGGTGATGAGCTGTATGGCGGACACGCCCATTTCACACGCCTTTTGAATGGTGTAATCCATACGCTCGCCCTTACTCATCGCTTGGATTAGGGTAACACGGTAAGACAAGGTGCGATTGGTGGGGTTAAAGTCATCTATACGCACATGGGCGGACTTTTTGTCAATGTGGGTCAACGTGGCGGTGTATTCGCCCCCTTGCCCGTTAAAAAGTGTGGCACTATCACCAATATTTGCCCGCAAAACCTTTGTCCAATGATGATACACGTCATCAGGCAGGGTTATCGTGTCATGTACGGCTAGGGGCATATCTACAAAAAAACGCATGAAATCGCCTTTGAAATGATTTATTAAAAATAAATTGGCAACCATAAAATGATTTAATATTTCATTTATTTTTATTTGCCGATTTTATGTTTATTTTATGATTGTTTAACTTAAAAATACACCAATGGGCGTGTTCAACACGCCCCTACAAAAGTATTGTTTAAAAATGTAGAATTGGTGTGAATTGGGGTTAATTTACTACACCCGAGAAGCTTTAAAATTACCACAAACATAATGAAGTTTGGGTGTAGGGGCGTGCTGTGCACGCCTATAAAAATTGGCATGTTATCAAAGGACGTGCGGAGCCAGTCCCTACAAAGCCTGTGTTAAATATTAAGTTTGTTAGGTGTATATTAAAAGATGGATATTATAAATTGATAATGATTTGGGCAAATTGCAATTTGCCCCTACGCATTTATCCAAAAAATAACTCATCTCTTTTTTAAATCAACCTTTTTTGACTCTTTTTTATCTTGTTTAAACACACTTGATAAATCAGGTTTTTCTTTACCAATGGTAACGATGATAAATTCATCAGGGCGGATATAGGTATTTAGCGATTGATTGACCGTATCCAATGTCGCCTTGTCTAGTCGCACCAAATAATCGGTGATATGACTGTCGGGCAAATTGTCATAGTTTAGTTCAGATGCTTTGTTGTGAATGGCGGTATTGGTGGCAAGGCTCATGGGATAGGCGTATTTACGACTGGTGCGTTCTAGGTTAAACTCACTGTCTTTTATGCCATTTTTTCTTGTGTTTTCAATGACTTGTAAGGTTTTGATGATCGCCTCTTTTGCTTTGTCCGATTGGGTAGAAAAGCTGATACGATAATAGCCACGCTCATCAAAGACATTCATAGCACCTGTGATGCCATAGGTGTAGCCGTGCTTGTCTCGAATCTCTTTCATAAGATGGGCATTAAAATCACCCCCTGCCAGCACGCTGTTGGCAAGGCTAAAATTGGTGCGGTTTTGTAGCTCCACAGGATCTTTGGTCTCTTTTTCGCCCATGTGTCCGATATAGACGTGCGTTTGGGTGCTGTCATAGGGGATATGGACGTGCTGTGGCTTGGGGGCGATGGGCGTGGGCAAGTCGGCGGCTCTCTCGCCTTGGGGCAAGGCATTTATCAGGCGTTTGGCGATGGTGCGTGCATCATCGGCACTGATGTCGCCTGTGATGGCGATGTGGGCGTTGCCTTTGGTTAAGTATTTGTTTTTATAGGCGATTAGGTCATCTCGGCTAATGCTCGCCACGCTCTGTTGTGTGCCATGTGTGGATACGGCATAAGGATGCGTGCCATACATGGTTTTTAAAAACTCAACACTCGCCACATGAGCGGGGTCTTGTTTGGCACGCTCAAAACCGATGTCCGCTTGGGCTTGGTTGCGTTTTAGGATAGTTTCATCAAAACGGGGGTTTTGTATCATGTCGGCAAACAAATCAAGGGCAGGATACAGCTCTTTGTCGTCCGACAAACTTCTAAACGCATAAACAAACGTGTCTCGGTAGGCAGTCGCCCCAAATACCACGCCCAGCAGTTCGGCTTTTTCGGCAAATGTGTTCTCATCTAGGTGGGTTGTGCCTTGGGTCATCATGGTGGCGGTCATGCCAGCAATGCCGTAGCCGTCCGCCCGTATGGTGTCATCCTTGGCAGAACCGCCCTTAAAGGTCAAGCTAATGTCCAAAATCGGTAGTTCATCAATGGGCGTAAAAATCACAGGTACGCCGTCCACATCAAACCGCTCCATGTGCGGGATTTTTAAATCCAATGGCTTGTCATCTTTTAGGCTATCAAGCACAGGCAAAGGCTTATCGCTTGGGGCGACAGGGGCATGATGATGACCGTCCGCCCATGTGGTGTGGCTGATAAGGAATAAGGCTAAGGCGATTGGGGTAAGTTTTTTCATGGTAATTCCTGATATTGGGTTGGGGTTTTAATGGTTGATTTTATATAAATCATTTTGGCATTGTTGATTTGTGGTTTTTGATGTATTGATTTTGGGTGAATTGCGATTCGCCCCTACTATCCAAATTTTAAAATATGGGGTTTTTTAACAATACGCTATTTTAAAATATCCAAATTTAACAATACCTATTTATCTTTTCAATAAAATGATTTTGGTAAAATTTAATCGTTATTTTGTTTAAATTTGACCCATAATTTTTATCAATTTTTGGCATTGTTAATTAACCATACCTTTGGGGGATTTGTAGGGGCAAATCACATTTGCCCTGTGATAACGGATTGATTTTTGGGCGAATAAATTGCCCCTACACGTTTAAATTTTAAAATATATCTTTATTAAACTTCCTGCAAAACTAGTTTTCCGTTCACCCTGAGCTTGTCGAAGGGTAGCGGAAAACCGTCATGGTTCGACAAGCTCACCACGAACGGTTTTCTTTAATTCAGGGTTTTGCAGGAAGTCTTTTATTGAACAATACCCCATTTTAAAACCCTAAATCTATTATTCATCTTTTGGCAAAATATAAGCACTATACATACGCTCATCACTTAGGTATTTTTTGCCTGCGTTTTTAATTTCATCGGTGCTAATGGTGGGCAGAATTGCCAATTCTTCTTGGATTTTGCCAAAAGGGATATTTTCATTTTTTAGCATTCCCAGCAAATCCGCCTGCCCTGATACGCCTTCGGACGCAAACACCAAGGCGGTTTTTGTGGCAACCATAGAACGGTCAAGCTCTTTTTGGTCAATGGGGTCGGCCATGGTGCGTTTTATCTCATCTAAGACAAGGCGTTTGGTTTCATCAAGGCTCACCCCTGCTTTTGGCGTTGCCATGACCATAAAAAAGCCGTCCCCATAGCCTGTACTGTCATAACTACTATATACGGACGTAACGAGTTCTTTTTTGACCAAATTTTTGGCAAATCGACCAGACGCTCCGCCACTTAGCACGTCATCAAACAGCCCCAATGCCAACAGCTCTCGCTCGTTGTCGGCGGTGTGGTGGTTGGTGAGTTTTAGGCCAGATACAGTCGGGGCTTGCCATGCCAAAATCAGCGTGGGAACTTGGACGGCTTCTTGGATGACGACATGGCGTTCGCTCACACCGCCTTTGCCTGCATTTAGGTCATCAGCGTGGATGAATTGGGCAGGGTCTCGGGCGGGTACGGGGTCGCCTTTGGGAATGTCGCCAAAATATTTTTTGATATGAGTTAGGGCTTCGTCTTTGTCCACGTCGCCCACGATGACGAGCGTGGCGTTATTGGGGACGTACCATGTGGCGTACCAGTGTTTTAGGTCATCCATGGTCAAGCCTTCAATGTCCGCCATGCTCCCAATAATGGGGCGACCCCGTGGCGTGTCGCCATAGACAAATGCTGAAAACCGCTCCCACGCTTTTGCCATGGGGTTGTCGTCCGTGCGAGAACGGCGTTCTTCTTGGACGACTTGGCGTTCGCTCTCTATCTGCTTAGGTTTAAACAGCACGTTTTTCATGCGATTGGCTTCTAGCTCCAACGCTAGGGCGTAGCGATTGGCGGGCAAAATTTCATGATAAACGGTAACGTCTGAACTGGTGTAGGCGTTATTACTACCGCCATAATGACTGATAAGACGGCTAAATTCATCGCTAGATACCTTTGGCGTGTCCTTGAACATTAAATGTTCCAAAAAGTGCGACAATCCGCCCTTGCCCACAGGCTCATCGTTTGCCCCCACGCCATACCAAATCTGGGTCATGACCACAGGGGCTCGTTTGTCTTCTTTAATGACGACTTTTAAGCCATTATCTAGCGTGTATTCGTGAATGTTGGCGAGCAGTTTTAGCTCTTGTTGGGGAGTGGTAGCAAGGGCGGTTGGGGCTTGGGGCGTGGCTGTTGGGGCGTGCTGGCAAGCGGTTAGGGATAATAATCCCAAGGATACGCATAAGGATAAAACAAGGCGGTTAAAGGTTTTCATAGACATTCCGATGAGTTTGGCGGTTTTATTGATTTGAAATTTTACCCATTAAAGATAAATCATTTGCCAATCAAAATACTGGCAGTGGGGCGTACGCCTTGACCGTTATTGGCACTGCACGCCACAAGCGTTAAAGGCAGGCATAAGGCAATGATGAGCGTGAATTTTTTCATGATAATTCCTAATTGCAAAAGGTTATAGTTTAGCATAAGTTGGGGTGGGTGGCAATTTTGGGAAAAAGATTGACAAAAAATGCTTTTAAAAGTATTATAAAAAGCACTTTTAAAATATTTTTAATAAAGAAATACCATTATGCTAAACCAAATCCATAGCCGTTATGTTGCCAGTATCAGCGATTTAAAGAAAAGCCCCATGGATACACTCGCCCACGCCAATGGCGAACCTGTGGCGATTTTAAATCGCAATACCCCTGCTTTTTATTGCGTGCCTGCTTCTTTATACGAAAAAATGTTAGACGCATTGGACGACCAAGAGCTCATCAAATTGGCAAACGAACGGCAAAACCAAAAAACGGTAAAGGTAACGATTGATGACTTACGAGCCAAATTCCAATAATGATGAAAATCGTGTTTATGAATTAGAATTTAACGAAACTGCGTTAAAAGAATTTGAAAAATTAAACGCCACGATTGCCGAACAATTTTTAAAAAAGCTAGAAAAAGTGCTGTTAAATCCACACATTCCCAAAAATAAACTACACGGGGCAAATGCTAAGAATTTATACAAAATCAAACTTCGTAAGGTGGGTTATCGTTTGGTTTATGAAGTTAGGGATGATAAATTGGTGGTGCTTGTGATTACGGTGGGACGACGTGATACGGTGTATGATAATATTTGACGCACTTATAGGCTTTGGCTCTATTTAGTATGGTAGAGCTGATTTTTTATGATTTATTTTTTGCTAAATTTAGCGTAAAATAACCCCAAATTTTTATGAGAATCATCATGTCTAACACCCAAGCCCACACCGACCCCAAACTTGCCCAAAAACAAGCCGTTGCCAAATCCGCCCTTACCTATGTCGAAGACGGCATGATTTTGGGGGTGGGGACGGGCAGTACGGTAAACTGCTTGATTGAGCTGTTGTCACAGGTTCGCCTAAAAGGGGCGGTGGCAAGCTCAAAAGTGACCGAAGATAAATTAAAAGCCTTGGGCATTGAGATTTTTGATTTAAATACGGTGGGCGAGCTTGACTTGTACATTGACGGGGCAGACGAGATAGACGCTCACGGCAACATGATAAAAGGCGGTGGCGGGGCATTGACCCGTGAGAAAATCGTGGCGGCAGCGTCCAAACGCTTTGTGTGCATGGTGGACGACTCCAAAACCGTCGCCAAACTGGGCAAATTCCCCGTGGCGGTGGAAGTGTTGCCCCAAGCCCGCTCTTATGTGGCTCGTGAACTGGTCAAGCTGGGGGGCGAGCCTGTGTATCGGGAAGGATTTGTCACCGATTATGGCAATGTGATTTTGGATACCTATGATTTGGACATCACAGACCCTGCCGAGCTAGAGAGCACATTAAACAACATTGTGGGCGTGGTGTGTAACGGCATTTTTGCCAGTCAATCGGCTCACGTCATGCTAAAAGCAGGCGATGATGGCGTAAGTACGGTGCAATTTGACAAGACGGCAAGATAAGGCAAATAAAAATAAGACAAATAAAAATAAGACAAATAAAAATAAGGATTTGACATGCTCTTAATGATAGACAATTATTGTAGTTTTACTTACAACATTGTTCAGTATTTTGGCGAATTAAAGCAGGACATTGTGGTAAAACGCAACAACGAGATTACCCTTGATGAGATAACCGACCTTGCCCCACAAGCCATTATCCTAGGGCCAGGCCCTTGTACGCCAACCGAAGCGGGGGTTACGGTGCCGATTTTGACGCATTTTGGCGGAAAGATTCCCATTTTGGGCGTGTGCTTGGGTCATCAAGCCATTGGGCAAGCCTTTGGCGGTGATGTCGTGCGAGCAGGCGAAGTCATGCACGGACGACTATCAGACGTGTATCATGACGATGTGGGCGTATTTCACGGCTTACCAAACCCTGTGTCGGTGGTGCGGTATCATTCGCTTGTCATTGACAAAACCACATTGCCTAAGTGCCTAGAAATCACCGCTTGGACACAAAATGCGGACGGCTCTATGGGTGAGATTATGGGTGTTCGTCATAAAGAGCTAGACATTGAAGGCGTGCAGTTTCATCCAGAATCCATTTTAAGCGAGCATGGTTATCAGCTTTTTAATAACTTTTTAAAACGCTGTGGGCTTGCTGTGTTAGATGATGAAAATTTGCCAACGGTGGCGTGATTTTTTATTTAAAAATGGCATTGTAGGGGTAATTTATTCACCCAAATTTGGTAAAACTATTCGTTTAAAAATTTGTAGTAGTCCAAAAA
>NZ_JADFBZ010000032.1:0-35005 GCF_015223095.1 Moraxella sp. K127
GCATATTGACCGCCGCACCGTCTTTGGCTGTCCAAAATCCGTCTGTCCCACCAGGTTTTTTGACCAAAATGACAAAATCCACACCATTTTTTACGCCTTGCAAATGATGTTCTTCTAAACTGGCAGACAACTCACCCAAACCAGGTAGGTCAATCAGTCCAAGTTGGCTGACAGGCGTGGTTGGAAACGGACAAAAGATTTTAACATCTTTGACTGCCAAATATTTGCGTGGGCAAGTGGATTCGTCTTTTTCTTGCTCGCTGGTTGGGTAGGCAACATATTCACGCAAGGCTTCTAGATTGATGTTTTGTGGATTTTGACCGAGTAGGTTTTCATAAGAAAACAATGCCGTTTGCATTTGTTTTAGCTTTTGCAAAATCGTGATGTTGGACGGTTCTTGATTGGCAAGCCCGCTTAGGTCGTTGGGGTATTTGTAGCCTTTAAAGGCGGTCAATGTTTCAGGGGTAATTAGACCTAATTTTTCATGATAGGGCAATAGCACATTTTCTTTAAAAGAATCAAAGGTGTGAAATTCCACATGAGCGATATTGTCATTACTGTGGTAGACTTGGCTTTTTACGGCAGTTACTGGCAGATTGTCGCCTGTGGGGATTTGGTTTTCATTTAACCCTGAGATGGTTTGTAATAGAGTGCTTTTACCGACACGGGCTTGACCGCTAACACCGATATTAATCGTATCTCTGTTAAAGCGTTCTTGCAAACTACCTAGCTCTTTTAGGATGTTGGGAATTTTGGCTTGTATGTCATTTAACGCAGAAAAAGACAATGGATTGTCAGCATTGTCTTGATTATATTCTTGTAATTTTTGGTTTAGAGTTTTTAATTCACTCAATGTATTTTCCCAACGCTCTATTTCACGAGAGATTGTGGGTAGATTGGCTTTACGATTTGCCAATACGGTCGTGATTTGTTGTGCAATGGCAGAGTGCTGTTGTGTTGGGGCTGTTTTGCGTTTGGTCATGAGTTTTGCTCCGTTTGTGCAAGTTTGGGTGAATTGTTTGTACCAAGATACTCTCTGAGCCCCCTCTCCAAATCCCCTTGCCAGTCTTTTGGCTCGGTAATGGTTAAATGGGGAATCCAAGAACGTATCATGGGAAATAGTTGTGATTGGTGATAGACATCGCTTTGGATAAGCAGTCCGCCATTATCCAAAACCTTGATGATTTTTTGATTGGGCAATATTTGCTTTTGCATAAAAAACCCACTGGCATATTCATCAGCCGTTATCAAAACCGACACCAATTTTTTGCCAAACCAAATACCGCCATTGTCATCAATCTTTTGTTTGATGTCATCATTGACAACAAATCTTTGTTCGGTCAGGTGGATATTGTTGATTTTGCTGAGCCGAAATGTTTTTATGTCATCAGGTTTATTATCTTGCAAGCCTACCACATACCAACAGCCACGATGATTGATGAGCTTATAAGGCATGACGGTGCGAAGGGTGTCTTTATATTCAAAAATGACGGTTTGATGATTTAACACCGCCGTTCTTAACAAATTCATGACTGGTTGTAAGCTGGCGATGTTTTCATAGTCATAACCTTTGATTTGAAATAATCCGTCGGATTTTTGTTTAATTAGCTCCCTTAAAAAGCCAATATCCATATTCGGTAATAAATGATGAATACCAATGAGTTTAATCAGCTCACCAAACTCTTTGTGGGTTAGGTTAAAACGGCGTGAGTTATCCAAAGACACGACCCCACGTTCACGCACCAACGGCAGATAGCACTCCATGCGAGCCAAATCACGGCGAATGGTTTTATCGCACACGCCATATTCGTCCGCCAGTGCTTTGGTGTTTAGGCGTTCGTTGCTGTTTAGGCGGATAAAAATGTCGGCAAATCTGTCTGCCAGTCGTTCGTGTTTGTTGCTCATGTGTTTTTAAATGTGATAAAAGTATGCACTATCTTACCATTTTATGACAAAAATTCCATGAGTAAATAAGTATATTGTACTCATTTTGAGTAAATCGGTCAATATGGTGTAAATAGATTGCCATGACCAGAAGTATTCACACCACCCAAATGATAGCCTTGCGAACGTGGCTATATGACGCACGCACAGCCCAAAACTTACCCATGCGGACGCTTGCCGAGCGACTTGACCGCCCGCATTCGTTCGTCCAACGGGTAGAAAATGGCGACCGCCGTCTTGATGTGGTGGAATTTATCCAGTATTGTCAAGCACTTGGCATTGACCCAAAGGTGGGGCTTGACCTAGTGTTACGGACAGAATAAGTCATGATATGGACAGGTTGTGTCCATATTAATGGCAGGTGTGTGATTTGAGCTGTATTTTTGGGTATAAAAATCCCCAACCAAGGGCTGGGGACTGACAAGTGATACAGAGCATGTTACTGTTGTTTTAGAAGCTCTTCTGATGGCTTGACACCAAACCATTTTTCGTGAATTTGCGATAGCGTACCATCTTCTTTGATTTGCTGTAAGCCTGCATTGACCTTATCGCTGAGTTCTTTATTGCCTTTTTTCATGACAAAGACATTACCGCTTGACTTGCCATCTAGTTTGGTGAGTTCATCGATATTCATACTCACCAATTCTTTGTCAAAGTTGGGGTTATCTTGCTTGATGTTATTGGCATAATACAGGGCGACATTGTCGTCTTCGATGATGGCATCCACTTCACCATTAATCAAAGCTCTGACCGCCATAAAAGATGTGGGGTAGTCGATGATATTTTCGTTACTACCTGCCAGTTCAATGGCTCGCTCTTTGTGATAGGAGCCTGTGGGAACGCCAATCTTTTTGCCCTTTAAACTGGCAAGAGAATTGACCCCAGTATTGTCTTTTAAGTGAAACACTGAGACACGAGCATCAACGATGATGCCTGACAAATCATAAGCAGCGGCACGTTCTTCTGACCAACCAGCTCCCGAACCAACGATGTCATAAGTCTCTTGGTTTAGTGGTTCAAAAATGCCGTCCCAGCCCACAGAAATCACTTCAACATCAAATCCTTGTTTTTCACCAATGGCTTTGATGATATCAATGTCGTAGCCGATGGCTCTGCCTGCTTCATCCTTAAAGGCAAGTGGTGGAATGGTAGAATCAACCGCCATGGTATAGACCACGTCTGACTGACGAGCTGGTGGGGCATCCGCAGTGGGTGTTGATGTGGCTGTGGTGCTGTCTGTCACTGGGCTGGCTGTTCGTGGCTACTGTCACAGCCAAACAGAGCGATGGACAGAGCAAGGGCGAGCGAGATGGGCTTTGCATGTTTCATAAAAATTACTCATGATTTTTAAACAATGTAATACTGGATTTTATCATTTACGCATGTTCTAAACAAGTGTTTATCTAATGAATAATTTAAAATGATGACTTTTATTTAATATATTTATAAAATGCATTACTTTATATTATAAATCCATAACTTTTATTTTCAAATGTGGATGGGAATGTGATTTTGCTTGGGGCGTGCCTATCTTTGACATTTACAATGAAGGCATCTGTAGCAAAGTGGAGAATGACTTGTTTTAAAAAAGAAAGTTTGCAAGTTTTGTATCAGACTAGGTTTGGTGTTGTGTTTTTGGATGATTTTGCAGAAATAAATGAAAATCCGCCCCTAAAATCTCAAAGCTTTGGGCATTGGGTTTATGACATCCACAAATTCAAATGTTAGAATTTATCTAACTTTCCAATTTCTCCGTATCCAAGACAGGCTTGGGTGTTGGAGTGTCGGCAAGCAAGGCTTTACCGTCCGCCACAGGGACAATGCTGTCTTTGGGGGCGAAAATCTCATTTTTGTGCTGACTTATCCATTCACGCCACACCGCCAAGCCAATCGCCAGCACCACAGGTCCAATAAACAGCCCCACAAATCCAAATGCCGTCAAGCCCCCAAGCACGCCGATAAAGATGATGATAAAGGGAATTTTGGTCGCCCCACTAATCACAATCGGACGAATGAGATTGTCCACCCAACTAATGACAAGCGTCCCCCACAGGGCAAGCCCAATGCCTTCTGCGGTATGCCCCTGCGACAGTAGCCACACCGCCACACCGCCCCACGCAAAGGGCGTACCAAAGGGAATGAGTGCCACGACAAAGGTAAGAAGTGTGAGCAAAATGGGGTTTGGGGCATTGGCAAAAGCATAGCCCACTCCTGCCAAAATCGCCTGAGCCAAAGCGGTCAATCCAATGCCATACACCACCGCCTGCGTGGTCGCACCCACCGAGTCGATGTAGTCATCAATGCGGTCGCCGATGATGTTTTGCATGGCTTGGCGGATTTGGCGAACCAGACTTTTGCCGTCTCGATAAAAGAAAAACAAAGTCATGAGAGCCATGCCGAGTTTGGCAAGGTTTTTTAGCACCGCATCAAACGCCATTTTGCCATAATACAAATGCGACTGCACCCACGTCCGCACCGTCTCCATGGTCGCTTCGGGGTTTTTGTTAATCTCCCAAAGCGTGTCCTTAATCGTCTGCCCGATGACAGGTAAGTCCTTGATTTGACTGGGTAAATCCAAATAGCCTGCTTGCAGACGGCGAATTGCCGTACCAACAAAACTCACCACTTCATGTTGCAAATAAAACACGCCCACAATCAGCGGAATGCCAATCATGAGCGAGATACAAAAAGTCATCAAAAACGCACTAAAACTGGGGCTTAGGCGGACTTTGGTATGAAAAAAAGTATAAATAGGAAAGGTAACGTACGCCAAAATCCCTGCCCACAACGCTGGCACGATAAAAAATTGCACCACTTTAAAGCACAGTACAATCAAAATAACAAGCAAAGTCAAGGCGAGCAGGCGTTGTAAGACGAGTTCTTTATTCCATTGTTCAATCATAGTTTTGGCGTAAAATGCGTAAATAAGGTGCTTGTAAATGGGGGATATTATGCCAAAATTTTGACAAAAACGCATGGGAATTTTGTGGTGTTTGCGTTGCGTAAGTTTAAGGAAATAATTTTTGAAAAACGGTTAGGGTCATGCACGCACGAGCCGATTTAGCCCATTGGCAAAGGCAATTTTGTCCTTGTCGCTGTATGGCTTTTGTCCGCCCATGCTTTTGGGGTCAAGCACGCCCGTGCCACGAAGCGACTCCATAAAATCCCGAGCGTTTAGTTTGGGCTTGATGTTGTCTATGGTAAATTCCTCGCCCCGTGCGGTCAAAACCTTTGCCCCTTTTTGTAGTACGTCATTGGCAAGGGGAATGTCGCTTGTGATGACCAAATCCCCTGCTTGGGCGTGGTCTGTGATGTGGGTGTCCGCCACGTCAAAACCTTGGGCGACCACAACCATATTTAGGTGTGGGGACGGCGGTAATTTGATAAAACTGTTTGCCACAAAAGTCGCCATAACGCCTGTGCGATTGGCGGTTTTGATGATAAGTTCTTTGGCAATGGTCGGTAATGCGTCTGCGTCTATGTAGATGTTCATAATGATGGCTTTTTGCAATGTTAGAATATTAAAAAATAAAAAACAAAAAACAACAAAATAAAGTAATAATATTTAATTTGACCAAAGTATTCATTGTAAATTTCATAAATTGGCGGTATAACGAGTGAGTATAGAATAAAATAATAAAAATGATAATACAGCTCTTTTGGGGTTTTTGCATAATAAACACCAATAAATTCTTTAAAATATTCTAGAAACACAAGCATTAAAACAATGGTAAATATAACCGAAATAGCAAAAGAGTATTTTCTACCATCATTTTCTTTAAGATAAGAACTTTCAGAAAGCCCAACCAAGAGCAACAATGGATAAAGGTACAAACCAAGACAAATAACCCCGATAAAACCATTATTACTAAACAAATTTTTTAAACATAAGATTAGTGGAGCAAAAACAATGAAAATGATAATTTCTATACCATACAAAAACATCAACAAACCAATGCCAATGCAAAAAATAAATATAGATGTTCCATAAACAGCACTTGAATTTTCATTATTTAATAAATTAATGATGTGTTTAATATTTGTCTCCATACCCATTTTCTCAACCTTATTAAGGCAATAAGGCGTGCAATACACACACCTTATTATTTTAATTCAAGTTTATTGCAATAGCCTTGCCACCTTTTGTACCGTTTCGGCAAGTTTCTCGCTGTCGGTTGGCATTACGGTGATATGCCCAATCTTGCGACCGTCTCGCTCTGCCTTATGATAATGATGAAAATGCACCCCTGCATGGGTCAAAAGTTCATTGACATTAGGATATTTGCCGATGACATTTAGCATGACAGACGGCTTGACAATACCCGTATCGCCAAGTGGTAAGCCTAGCACGGCTCGGACGTGGTTTTCAAATTGGCTGGTGTTCGCCCCCTCAATCGTCCAATGCCCAGAGTTATGCACCCGTGGGGCGATTTCGTTGGCAATCAGTCCGTTCTCGCTCACAAACAGTTCTAGGGTCAAAACGCCAACATAATCCAGTTTTTCAAGCAGTTTTTTCATGCTCGCTTGGGCGGTTTGGTTTAGGGTATCGGCATTGGGGGCAGGGGCGGTGGTTTTGGCAAGAATGCCGTTAGTATGCACGTTTTCAACGAGTGGATAAAACCCAACCTCGCCTGTCCGTCCACGCACGCCAATGAGCGACACCTCACGGCTAAAATGAATAAAGCCCTCGGCGATAAGTGGGGCAGGCATCGCACCGCCTGTTACCGCACCGCCAAGCTCGCCCCAAGCGGTGGCGATGTCGCTTGTCGTTTTGATGACAAATTGCCCTTTGCCGTCATAGCCCCCACGAGATGTTTTTAGCACGAGCGGTAAGCCCAGCTCATCGCACGCACCCTGCAAGTCATCAAGCGATGACACCGCACGATATGGCACGGTGGGAATGTCAAGCTCATTGAACAACGCCTTTTCAGCAAGGCGGTCTTGGGCAACGGCTAGGGCGGTAGGTGGTGGATAAATGCCTTGTTTTTGGTCAGCTAAATAGGACGCTGTGGCGACAGGCGTATTTTCAAATTCTAGGCTAAAAATGTCGGATTTGGCAACAAATTCATCCAACTGCTGTGAGCTATATACTTGCCCATACAGGCTGGCAGGGGCGTGGGGAGCGTCCTCTAAAAATACGCAGGTGTAGCCAAGTTTGAGAGCGGACTGGGCAAGCATCATGCCAAGCTGTCCTCCGCCTAGAATGCCAAGGGTTTGGGTGGGTGTTGTCATGTCAAAAACCGTTTTGTTAAATTTTAAAAATAAAAATTTGATGATTGGGTAAAATTGTACGACAAAGAAAACCGTTCAAAGTGAGCTTTGTCTGTCCACAACGGTTTTCCGACACCCTTCGACAAGCTCAGGGCGAACGGAAAATCAAAATAATCAAAGACTAATCAAACAATATCACGCATTGATAATCCCGGGGATTGGACTTGCCAGTACCGTCTCGGTTTGTTTTTGGCGAAATTCGTCCAGCTTTGTGGCAAGGTTGTCATCAGTCGTGGCAAGCATTTGCACCGCCAATAGCCCTGCATTAAACGCCCCTGCCGTCCCAATGGCAAGCGTACCAACCGCCACGCCTTTTGGCATTTGCACGATTGATAGTAGGCTATCCCAGCCTGACAGCGTGCTTGATTTGACAGGTACGCCAAGCACGGGCAGGGCAGTTTGGGATGCACACATACCTGCCAGATGAGCCGAACCGCCTGCCCCTGCGATGATGACGGACAAGCCACGAGTCTTGGCGGTTTTGGCATAATCAAAGAGCTTGTCAGGCGTGCGATGAGCCGAGACGACTTGGCATTCAAAAGGCACGCCAAAATCCGCCAAAATCTGTGCCGTCTCACACATGGTCGCCCAATCGGACTGTGAACCCATGATGATACCGACTTTTGGTGTGCCGTCTGGCGATGAAATGGGGGCGGGGTTTGGGGCGTGGGCGTTTGACATGATAATCCTTAAAATGGCTAAAAATGGTTGAAAAAAGCTATTATAGCAAATATTGGGGCGAATGCTAAGGGTGTGGGGAAATTTAATGGTTGGTTTAATCTTTTAAAAATTTAGCATTGTTCAATTAAAATACTTTTTGTGATACGAACGTGTAGGGGTGAATTGCAATTCGCCCAAAAGACCAATATGTCATTATGGGGTAAATCCATCCAAAGGTATGGTTAATTAACAATGCCAAATTTAATTAAACTAATTGAGATAATTTTAAATAAAATCCCCAACTTATTTACCCCACAAATTGCACAAAATTATCATCATCTAATATCGGATTTTCGGTGTCAAATTGATAAGCGGTTAAATGCCCGCCTTTGCCTGCCGAATAATCAATGCAAACGACTTTATCGGATAAAATCGTGGGTTTATCATGTAACCAATAATGCCCGATAAATATTGGTTTGTTGGTCGTAACACTAAATGCCAATAATTCATCGGACAAATCATTAAGATAAATCTCGGGCAAATCATTGGCAAATAGCGTTTTGTCAATGGATTTATTTTGCCAATCATCTATCCACCATTTGACACGAGCCTGTGTGCGGACAATGCCTGTTTTGTCGGTCATGGTTAAGCCAGTCGGCAAGGGACTTTCTATGCCTTTTAATAAATGCTCTATGGCATAATAAGGCTTGGTGTTTCTTTTGCCTGTGAGCTGTACGGCATTGGGGGTTAGTTTATTATTATCAAGTAAGGGCGTTAATATTCCCATGCTATATTTATCATAGCAGGCGTGAATACAAATACAGTCGTCCAATTCAAACCATAAGGGCAATTCATAAAATCGCTGTATCCAATATCTGTGCAAGTCGCTATCAAATCCCACTTCATCAATAAAGGCTTTGTGCTGAAAGTTATTATTGTTGGTATGCGGACGTAAATATTTGCCATTGTCATTTTGGGTAGCGTAGCATATGGCGTTGTATTCGTGATTGCCCATGACGGCAAGGGCTTCATTATTATCAATCATATCAAAAACGATTTGCAAAGTCGCTAATTGCTGATTACCCCTATCAATAAAATCGCCCATAAAAATCGCTTGATGACCCTGTGGGGCGATATAACTTGTGCCGTTATGAGTATAGCCCAATTTGTCAAGCAGTCCTGTTAATTTGTCGGCGTGTCCGTGAATGTCGCCAATGATGTCGTAAATCATAAAGTTATCCCATGTTAATGATTTTTTGTAAAGTTAAAAACTAATTTTTAAAATCCACCGATGATTATAACAAAAATTTTTGGCAAATTTGCCACCAAAAACCGCCAAATTTGTTACAATAAATATTTTTGGAAAATGCCGTGTCCGATTTACGCCCTAACTTTTGGCAAAATTATCCCCTATCCGCCTTGACCGATGACGAATGGGAAGCCTTGTGCGACGGCTGTGGCGTGTGCTGTTTGGTCAAATACCTAGACGATGATGACGTGCGACAGACCGAATACACAGACGTGGCGTGCAAACTGCTTGACACCGCCACAGGGCATTGCTCGGACTACCCCAACCGCAAACGCTTTGTCCCTGACTGCATTCGCCTAACGGTTGATATGATAGCGGAGATGATGTGGCTACCCCGTCATTGTGCGTACAAACGGCTCTACTTGGGGCAGGGCTTACCGCATTGGCACCGCCTTATTGCAGGGCAAGACAGGCACGACAAACAACTGGATAAAGTCGGCGTGCGTGGTCGCTGTGTGTCCGAGATACATCTTGATGATGAAGAGATAGAAGAGCGTGTGATAAAGTGGGTGAAGATTTAGGGAATGATAAAAATGCCAATTTATAATAATTGTATTTAGGGCGTGGAAAGCACGCCCCTACAAAAGCATTTTTCAAGATTTAACATTGTTGCAAATTGGGGTTAATTCATTATAAATAAAAATCACCCCTTACTAAACCTACCCCCAATACATACTTTATCCAATTCATCAAAAGACACCCTTACCATACCAAGCGTATCGGTAATGGTAAGTTTGCCGTCTGATTTGATATTGGTTTGGTGTTTTTGGCATTCAATATAAAGCGGTTTTTGTTTGTAGTCGGTTTGCCATTTATCCCCTTTAAAATCAAAATCCACATCATGTTTTTTGCCAACCATAGGCGAGATAAATAGCATGGCATTAAATAAAAACAAAGTCGCCATTGGCACAAATATAATGAGCGATACAGTGCCGTCCAATCGTTTATTTTCGCTGTATGTATAATAACTGCCAAGCACAAAAACCGCAATCGCCACTCCCATATAAATGTTGTCCATATTGCCAAAGTCTAGCGTGATAAATTTATCAAAATAAAACAACACCCCCAATGCAATAAATAACCCAAAAGACGAATACGCCAAATGCCCCGAGCGTTTGCCCAAATCATGCCGTTCGGGCAAAAATACCTTGGCATAACTGTCATCATTAAAATTTTGTATATCAAAACCTTTTTGTTTAAATATCGCAATCACTTCATCAAAATCATCTATTTGCCATATATGCTCATGAATGGCAAATCTTTTGGTTAATGCACCAACCACGCCGTTTGAATGACCATGAATTAGCAAAAAATTGGGGTATTTTTCTAATTCTGCTGGTTTATTTGAAAAAATAGCATCAGTTACGATTTTGCTTTTATCATGACAATAAGAAACTGCCTGTATGTCATGCCAATGGATTGGTTTAAAGTGTAAAATTTTACTTAAATACTTACTGTTTGTATAAATGCCTGTTTCGTCAATGATTAGGCGTATGTCATTAACTCTACCTTTAAAAAAATAAGCAACAATAAAATCAATCATCAAACTAATAATAAACAAAACACCCGTTACCAAAAAATAATTATATTTGGTTATTTGGGGGAAAAATATAAGAATAATGGGTATGATAAAAAAGGCGACTGGCTTACTAACAGTCTGGGGAAAGTCCCAAAACAATGCTTTGGCTTGTTTTGGGCGAAGTGGGTAGCTTTTTGGGGTCATGGGGTGTCCTTTTTTTTGGTTTTTGATAGCATAGCAAAAATCTTGGCATGGTGCAATTGGTATCAAGAATCCATGCGTTGCCCGACTTTTTTGGGCTTTGCTTTGGACTTTGCCAAAAAAGCACACAAAACCCCTTGAATAACCCTTATAAATCCACTATATTAGGCATAAATTTTTAAAAAGGATACACCGCTCATGTCTGATGACCACAGTTGGCGACGTGGCTTAAAACGTTGGCTATCTACCGCCCCCGAAACTCGTGATGACCTGCTTAACCTTGTCCAAGACTCTCGGCGGTTCTTGGATTCGGACATGGTAGATATGTTGGAGGGCGTGCTTGATTTGCCTGCCATGGCGGTCAAGGAGATTATGACCCCACGTCCTGATGTGAGAGCCATTACCAGTAGTGATGACATTGAGACGGTGCTTGCCACCATTTTTGAGTCCAATCATTCTCGCTATCCGGTCATCGATGAGGCGGACGAAAATGCGGTCATGGGTATTTTGCTGGTCAAAGACCTAATTCCCTATCTCGCCCAAAAATCGGCAGGGCAAAACCCCCCATTTTTGCTCAAAGACCTAGTGCGAAAGCCCCTATACATCTCGGAGACAGCACGCTCGGATACCCTGCTACGCTCACTGCAACGGGCTCAGGTGCATATGGCGGTCGTGGTTGATGAGTTCGGTTCGGTGTCGGGCGTGGCGACATTGGAGGATTTGTTAGAGGAGATTGTCGGCGACATCGTTGATGAGCATGATGACATCGATGAGGACAGCACCATTAACAACATCATCACCCACCCCGAAAAAGACGGCGTGTGGCTCGTCCAAGCGTCCACGCTCATCGGCGACTGTAACGAGGTGCTGGGGACGAGCTTTGATGATACGGACGTGGATACCATGGGCGGTCTGGTCATGCAGGCGTTGGGGGCGGTGAGCAACTTAGAGGGGCAGAGCGTGTCTATCAATGACTGGCAAATCACGGTTGTGGACGTAGAAGGGCGGTATATTCATCTGTTGGAGCTGACCTTAGTGCCACAATTAAATGATGAGAGTTAAGAAAAGTTAAAAAGGGCGAGCAATCGCTCTTTTTGTTGGGAGATGTGTGGTTTTGTAAGGTGCATACCACGCACCAAATATTTTGATTTTAAAAGGTGCGTGGTACGCACCCTACAATCCTGCCTGCTATATGTTTTATTAAGAATTGTTATATCCAGTCAAACCTATCTTTTATTGTTAATAATAAATTTTTAACAAATTGGTGATTTTCTGAGTTTTCCATAGGAAAGTATGTGGTGCTTTGAAAAATATAATCTATATCTTTATCACTTAATTCATTAAGGGATTGATTGATAATTTTTTTAAAAGCATTTTTATTGATATCATCAAGGCTTTCAAAATGATTTGCATAAGCTACATCTATAATTCTATCATAATCGTCAAATGACAAATGAACCAATTTATCATAAACATCATCGCTAATAACATCTGGGTTTAAATATGATAAAATAGTCTCTAAATCATATAATTTTTCTAAATGATTTCTTGATATTTTTTTCATGGTTTTCCTGCCTTAAAAGATATATTTTAAAATTTGGACGTGTAAAGAGCGAATCACATTATCATAAAAATCAAAAATTTATCACAGGGCAAATATGATTTACCCCTACAAATTCGCCCAAAGGCATAGTTAATTAATAATGCCAAAAGTTGTAATTACTAAGCCAGTTCCGCAGGGTGCAACCCCCCATTTTTTAATCTCACCCATGCCGTAACTGTCTTGGTCTAAACCCACTGGCAAGTAGCACCACGCCATACACCACCGCACCTAGCACGCAGATAGCGATTAGCACGGCAAGTTTTGCCCATGCCGAGCCGTCTTGGGGGTAGTAGGGTAGCACCGCATACAGACTTACCGTCATGGCGAGTGTGGCGATGACAAACTGCATACCCATTTTGTACCAATGTTTGCCAAAGTGCCAAATGTCCCGCTTTTGCAAAAAATAATACAAAAGCCCTGCATTGACAAAGCTCGCCCCTGTCGTGGCTAGGGCAAGACCGCCATGCAAGGGCAGTTTGGCAAGATAAAAAATCCCAATAAACACCACGCTAAATAGCATATTGGCAAACACCGAGACGATACCGATTTTGACAGGGGTTTTGGTGTCTTGCCCTGCAAAAAACGCAGGGGCGAACACCTTGATAAGCATAAAGCCCAAAATCCCACCCGACAGACAGCGTAGAGCAAGAGAAGCCATGTCGCCGTCTGTGGTGCTAAATTCGCCACGCACAAACAGGGCATTCATCAGCACGTCCGACAGCACAAACATCGCCACAGACGCAGGCAGACCGATAAGGATAATGAGACGCATTGCCCAGTCTAGGGTTTTGCCAAATTCTGCCATGTCCGCTTTGGCACGGCTTGCCGACAGACTAGGCAAGATGACCGTACCGATTGCCACGCCAATCAGACCCAGTGGCAATTCGCTCAACCGCTCGGCAGAGTAGAGCCACGAGACCGAGCCGTTTGCCATTTTGGACGCAAAAATGGTGTTGAGTAGCAGGTTGATTTGCGTTACCGACACCCCAAAAATGGCAGGGAGCATGAGCGTCAAAATGCGTCTGACCCCTTCATGTTTAAAGTCAATGCTTGGGGCGACCAGCAATTTTTTACGATATAAATCAGGCAGTTGTATCACAAGCTGTAACACACCTGCCACCGCCACGGCATAGCCTAATGCCATGATAGATTTGTCAAGCAGGGGGGCGATGAGCCACGCCCCGACTATCATGGAGATGTTGAGTAAGACGGGGGCGAAGGCAGGCGGGGCAAATTTGCCATAGCTTTGCAGGATACTGCCAAAAAATGCCGTCATGGAAATAAAAAACAGATAAGGAAAGGTCAGGTACAAAAGCTCGGTTGCTGTGTTAAATTTGGCAGGGTCGTCCACAAATCCAGGGGCAAAAAGCTGTATCACAAAGGGGGCAAGGGCAAGCACCACCACCGTGAGTGCGAGCAAAATCACCCCAAGCACGCCCGAGACACGACTGATGAGTAGCTGAATTTCGTTAAAGGTTTTTTGTTCTTTATATTCGGTCAAGACAGGCACAAAGGCTTGCGAGAACGCCCCTTCGGCAAAAAGACGGCGTAAAAAATTGGGGATTTTAAAGGCGACCAAAAATGCGTCCATAAGACCGCCTGCCCCAAACACGCCCATAAGGACGACATCACGCACCAAACCCAAAATGCGTGAGAGCATGGTCATGGAGCTAACGACAAGGGTAGAGCGAAGCAGACGAGATTTTGCCATGATAAATTGCCAACAAAAATTTGTGCGTATTATAAAGGATTTGGGCGATGAATTGATGAATTTTTTGTGAATTTGTGGGGTGTGGGCTATCTGGCTTTATTTTTTTGGATTGCTGTATTTATTTAGGCTGATTAAGATAATCGTATAAATAAAACTTTTGACATTGTTAAACAACAATACATAAGCTAAAATACCCACACAGTCTATCATAAACAAAGCAAACATCCAGTGAGCCAAATATTCACCCATTGCCCTAAGTGTCAATCACCCTCTTTTGTTAAAGCAGGCTTTAACAATGGTAAGCAACGCTGTAAGTGTAAAGACTGTCGTTATTATTTTTCTGTACACAAACACAACTCACATAAGAGCCAAGACATTAAAAAAAATGGCAATAGACATGTATCTTGAAGGCTTAGGTTTTCGCTCCATCGGTAGAGTGCTAAACATTAGTTATGGTACAGTCTATCAATGGGTTAAGCAATGAGGTGAACAACATGAAATCAAGGCAGATGCCAATCAAGTGATAGACATTGTAGAGCTTGATGAAATTCATAGCTACGTTAAGTTTAAAAAAAACGACTGTTGGAGCTGGATTGCCATTGACAGAGATACCAAACAAATCTTAGGCGATGATAGAAAATACACTCAATTTACTGTTTGCTAAGTGGAATGGGCATTTGAGGTATGTATTTTGATTTAACAATGCCAGAAATTATAAAAAAGGCTTGTTAAGCACATCTAAAAGTACTAAGATGGCAACAGGTACGTATTTTCCAAGCTTTATTCAACGTGCGAAAGTTGTTTATGGTGAGGATATTATTGCAAACACCTCTTTAACCAATGTTGGTCGCTCTGTTGCAGGCAATACTACAACAAATCTGACACCCAACATGGATGACAATGCCATTAATAATTGTGAGTGTTTTTAATGATAGAAATTGATATTGCAGGCTTTTTGCTAAGTTACAGCTCTTTAAAAGTGATGATTGTCCAGGCTATTGAGGGTTTATGGGTTGGTTTCTGTTTTGGTATTTTTATTCCATCGCAATATGAGCTTAATCAGCCCATTGAATGTAGACAAAAAGTATGGTTTTGGAAAAAGTATCATGAGTTTACTATTAAAAATATGGTGATTTATTATATTAAGTTTTTATTGGCAATCATTTTTGTGGCATTTATTGATATAAAAATGATACAGTATTTTGATGTTTTTCCAATGTCAAAATATGCTAATAATTCTTTAATCATGGGTGTCGTATTTCTCATAACCACCTTAATAGCAAAGCATATTCGTTATATTTATTTTAAAAATAAACTAAGCAATATCATAAAAGAAGGCTCAAAAAGATGAATTTTTTTGGCTATATTTCTATAAACGCCGCTCTTGCACAAATGCTGGGCGGACTTTTAATGGTAAGGTGCGTACCATGCACTTTTTAAATGGAAAATCTTATTGGTGCGTAATACGCACCTTACTGCCAATGGGTGTATTTTGAAGTTAAGTGATTGTAATGTTATTCAAATAAATAAACCATTTTTAAAATTTCTTATCAAACCACCGCCCGCCCAACAAATGCATCCCAAGCCCAAACAATACCGTCAAAATCCCCACATAATGCCACAATATGAGACGCTCTTTTAACACCACATAACCCACCACCAACGCAATGACAGGCACGAGCATGATAAAGGGCGTAACCTTACTTGCCGAATGCCGAGCCAGCAAATACCCCCAGCCTGTATAGCCGACAAAGCTCGCCACATACGCCAAAAACATGACGACAAGCACCCCCGCCACGCTAAAATTTGCCAAATGGCTCATTACACCGCCCACGCCATACGCCACGAGCGAGCCTAGCGTAAAGGCGATGAGTGCCGACAGATTGCCCCAGATGACGAGCGATAAGGGATTGACTTGCCCGATTTTTTTGACGATGACATTGCCAATCGCCCAGCTCAATGACGCACCCAGCACAGGGAGCATACCGATGAGCGAAAATCCGCCCTGATATTGCCCCACGCCGATGAGTGTGAGCCCAACCCCTGCCGTTATCATGCCGACAAGATGATTGGGCTTGACCGATTCTTTTAGCAGTATGCACGAAAACAGCACGGTTAAAAAGACTTGTGCCTGCAAAATAAGTGCCGATAATCCTGTGGGAAAGTGCCATGACAATGCCAAAAACATGAGACTAAATTGCCCAAAGCTAATGGTCAAGCCATATAAAATTAAATAAATCCACGGGGCATTGGGTTTTTTAAAAAAGAAAACAGCAGGCAATAAAATCAATAAAAAACGCACCATGCCCAATATCAAAGGCGGTACATCATTTAAGCCGATTTTCATTGCCAAAAAATTGACACCCCAAATCAAAACCACGCTAAATAAGATTAAATAATCTTTGGTATTCATAGTAATTCCTTTTAAAAATTGGTAATAAATTTGGGGTATTTTTGAATTAAATTTTTAATAAATTTCCTAAAAATTTTTAAAAAATTAAATCCATTATTGTTTGCACAAATCATCAACCAATTGTCTTAATTTTTGCCAATCAAAAAATTCCCCAGGGTCGGTTTTTCTAATAGGGGCAATATCGCTATGCCCCATAAGGTGTCGCTCGGTGGCAGGATAAGCGGTATAAATGGCGTGGATAATATGAGCAAGGGCGGTGTATTGTATCTCGGTAAAGGGCGAAAAATCATCGCCTTCTAATTCTATGCCAATGGTAAAGTCATTGCAATTTGACCGCCCAAGATAAGTGGATTGCCCTGCGTGCCATGCCCTGTCATTAAAATTGACAAATTGGCTAACTTGTCCGTCTCGCTCAATAAATAAATGAGCCGAGACTTCTAAATCGGCAATGGTTTTAAAATAGTCATGGTCATTGGCATTTAGGTTATTTTGAAAAAAGGCTTTGACAAAATGCGTGCCAGTGGTATCCGTTTTGCCAAATTCGCTTGGGGGTAGGCTGATATTATGAATGACAATGCCCGTAATGGGGCAGTCGGGGCGGGCATTAAAGTTGGGGGACGGCACAAAGTCCGCTCCGTGTAATATACCGTCTTTGATAAAAAAAGTGGTGAATTTTGTCATGATGATTTATACTTGTCAAAAGTCTATTCTATCAATTTTTATTTAAATTTAACACTTGATTTAACACTTGCTATGAAAAATTTTTACCAATCCGCCCCCACACTACTAGCCCTTAGCCTAACCGCCTTGGTGAGCGTGCCGGCTTATGCCGTCTCATCTGGCAATGCCCTAACGGACGGTACTAATGTGGCGTATCGAGACAATGATGCGGTTTTTGATGAAATTCAGCATTCATTTTTAACAGATAATTCCCAATCCGACACCACCCCAACCGCCAGCCAATCCCAATCTTTGGCAGATGTGGCAAATTCCCCCACATGGCGAAAACTATTATTGCTTGACAAAAAAGGCAAACCCACTGCCAAAGACCCGCATTTTCTACTGGCAGGGGGCGACACCAGAGCTGAGTTAGGCGCTATCATCAAGGCGATAGATGAGCGTGATGATAAGGTGCTGTGTGCCTTTCCTGCTCGCACGCACTATGTGGCGGAGCAGTTGGGCTTGGCGTTAGATGACAGTGGTTGCGATGAATTTCATGCGTGGGTGAAACGGTATGACGCTCGGGCGTTGTCGCTGACCTTTGCCGATGAGCACCCTAATTCGCTCGGCTCGGCGTTCGCTCATGTGATGATAAAGGCGGACACCGAGCAAAGTTTGGCAAGTGGACGTGATGATGACGCCTTTGCCATTAACTACACCGTTGCCCGAGACAAGGCGGACAGCGAAGCCGAAGCCAGTGCCCGCTCGCTGGTGGGCGGTTATGCAGGGGTCATGGAGTTTTATGATTATGATGAAAAGCGAGATGTGTACTTGCTTGATGATGAGCGAGATATTTGGGAATATCGTCTCAATCTCACCACTGCCGAAGTCGCCCAAATCATGCGACATGTGTGGGAGACCAAAGATTTAAAACGTCCGTATTTTTTCACCCATGACAACTGTGCCAGTGAGATATTACGCCTGATAGATGTCGTGCGTGGCAGTGAGTTGCGTGAAGCGGTTGGCAAAGTCGTCATTCCCAACGAAGTGGCACGGGTGCTGACCGATAAGGGGCTGGTGCTTGATACCAAATACCTGCCGTCAAAGAGCAGTACCGCCCAAGCGGTGCAAAACGGCACAAAGGGGACAATCACAAGCCCCAGTAATCCCGCCCATGCCAGTCCCACGCACCGCATTGGCGTATCGGTCGGCTATGATGACAGTTATCACGGCACCCGCACGGACGACAATGACGGCGTAACTTATGGGCTGTCGTTACGCTCGGCATATCATGATGTGCTAGATAGACCTGTGGGCGTACGCCAGTATCTCGATGTCGAAATGCTCTCGCTCGATGTGCGATATGATGATAGGCTAAAAGTAGAGAGAGCAACGGTGTTTAGCACACGCAGTTATAACCCAACCAACACTGCCAAAGCCCATAACGGCACGGCATGGGGTCAGCACGCACGGCTTATGCAGGTCATGGACGGCTCGGATAGGAATAATGATGACCATGCGGTCTTTGATGTTCGCCTAGAAAAGGGCAAATCATGGACACTCGGGCAGGGCGAGCCAGATACAGGCAGGCTTGCCGATACGCTCTGCTATGCGTTTGGCGGTTATGGCGGACAAGTGGGGCATATCAATAAAGGTTATCGTGTGGGGGCAGGCGTGAATGTCGGCTGTATTCATCACGCCAGTGATAAGGTGCGAGTCATGGGCGAGCTTGCCCTGCCGATATGGTATCATCACAATCAAGGCGAGACTCGCTCGGCATACGTTCAGCCTGCTATCAATGTCGGCGTGCAGTACGACATCAGCCCCACATACGCCCTACGCCTAACAGGTAAGGCAGAGCGTGGGCGTGATGATACGCACGAGCAAGTGGCGTTGGCGGTATTGCGGTATTTTTGATTATAAGCCAAACGGTTGCTATCGATGTTACCCAAAACTTCTCTGCCTTAACATCTCATAAAAACACACACTTCCTGCCACGCCCACGTTTAGGCTTTCTTGCCCATTGGGTTGGGGTAGGGCGATGGGGGTGGCGTTTTGCAAAAAGTCATCAGACACGCCTTGCCCTTCATGCCCCAATACCCATGCAATCGGTGCGGTCAAGTCATGATGATAAATGACCTTATCGGTGTGCGAGCTTGTGGCGTAAAGCGGAGTTTTGACTTTTGCCAAAATCTCATCGGTGGGGATATGCTCATAGATAGACAAGGCGAAATTTGCCCCCATGCCCGCTCGCAAGCACTTAGGCGACCACAGATGGGCGGTGGCAGGTGTGCTGATGATGGTGGTGATACCGACTGCCGAGGCGGTGCGTAGGAGCGTGCCGATGTTGCCGGCGTCTTGTAAGCCGTCTAGGATAAGACAGTCGCCCGTTACCGTCCCAAGTGTGGGCGTGGGCGTGTCAATGATTGCCATGATATCCACACCGTCCCCGAGCGTGCGAATGTCTTTATACAGGGCGTTCGTGGTAATGACGATGTCTTTTTTGGTGATGGTTGCCAAAAGTGGGGCGACTTCATCATTTTGCAGGGTAGATTCTGATAAAATGACCTTGTGGGGCGTTAAGCCTTGCTTTAAGAGTGCGTCCAACAAATGCACGCCTTCGATGACTGTTTGTCCGCTTTTTTTGCGAGTACGGTGGTGGGCGAGTAGGGCGTGGGCGTGTTTGATGGTGGGGTTGTCTTTGGAGGTGATTAGGTTCATGGACTGATATTATCTTTAAAAGGACTAAAAATTTGCGTTAAAATTTCATGATGATTACTTATCCAATTTTGGCATGCTTGACAAAAATTATAAATGGTCTTTTGTGTCTCATCAATGGGCGGTGTGCAATCAAAATAGGGTTCTAAATAATACATAAAATGAGTAACAGGTATTATAATATCTTCATGATATAAATCATGATTTTCATAATAGTCGTATAAATTAAAACTGTCTTCTTCAATTGGAAAATAGGTGTATTTTAATATTTCATTTAAGGTATGAATATATTTTAATTCACATTTTTTAAAAGGCAAATCTTCACAATAAAAATTAAGATTTTTACAGATTTTTAACATCAGTGATTTTAACTCAAAAACATTCAAGTTGGTATTGCTTTGTTTGTCAATCGTTAATTCTTCATCAAGCACAATAAGCATAAGTTCATCATAATAACCCAAGCTCATTAACTGGTTATTAAAATCAAATATCTCATCACGGCTCATCATCTCTAATTGTAATAAATAAAGACTAATGGCGATATGATATTGATGATTGGATAAATTAAACATATTTAAACCAAAATAATCTGATTATCATACTTGGCAACATGAGTATCAGCAGTAACCAAAATAAACCCTTCTAATTTGGCAGTTGCTATCAATAGGCGGTCAAAAGGGTCTTTGTGAATGTTTGGCAAATCTTGCACAAAAGGCACATGATGACCTAAAATGGGCATTTCTAAATAGCCTGCGTCTAATAATATCCGCCTTAGTATGGTAGGATTAAACGTAAAATCGGGCTTGCCACGTCCCACTTTAATGGCAATCTCCCAAATACTTGCTACGCTAAATAACAAATCATTGTCGTCATCATTGATGATTTGCCGTACTTTTTGGCTTAATTTGGGATTGTCTTCTACCGCCCATAATAAAATATGCGTGTCTAATAAATATTTCACGGCACAAGCTCATCATCAAATAAATCATCAATGGGTTTGTCTAGCCATTCATAAACCTGCTTGTCAATCGGCATTAGCCCAATCCGTTTTTTAGGTTTGACAGATTGGGTTTGGGTGGCGATGGTTTGTACAGGCAGGGAATTATCCTGCGTGCGATTGACAAGCATAATAAGTTCATTAAAGGTTAATGTGGTCATGATACCCCCTTTTTTGTTATGGGATTTATACTTTATCACCATTTGCCAAAATCCCTGCTTTCTCATGTAAGGCTTTGACATAATCCACTTCATTTTTTGCCCCCAAGACCACAGGGATACGCTGATGAATGTGCGTGGGCGTGATGTCCATGATACGCTGTACGCCGTCTGTGCTTGCCCCACCTGCTTGCTCAATAACAAAACTCATGGGATTGGCTTCATACATCAGACGAAGTTTGCCCGCTTTTCCTGCGATTTTGGTGTCAAAGGGATACATAAACACCCCGCCACGAATCAAAATACGGTGTACGTCCGCAATCATCGCCGCCACCCACCGCATATTATAGTCTTTGGCTCGTACGCCTGTATCGCCTTGGGTCAGCTCTTCAATATAAGTCGCAATGGGCGGTAGCCAATAACGGCGGTTGGACGCATTGATGGCGTATTCGGCAGTATCATGACTGATACGCACGTCATCATTGATAAGAATATAAGTCTGGCTCATCGGGTCAAAGCTAAACATGGCAACGCCTGCCCCAAAGGTAACCGCCAGCATGGTGGACGTGCCATAGATAAAATAGCCCGCTCCAAGCTGGTTCTCGCCTTTTTGTAAAAAGTCGCTCTCACACGCCTTTTGACCTTGATTGTGATAAGGCAAAATAGAAAAAATCGTCCCCACCGTCATATTGATGTCAATGTTAGATGAGCCGTCCAATGGGTCAAAGGTAACCAGTAGTGTGCCGTCATCATTGGCAGGGCTAATCTCATCAAGCTCTTCTGAGGCAACCCCTGCACAGTTGGGATTATGGATTAGGGCGTTTAGAAGTAGGTCGTTGGAAATCACGTCCAGCTTTTTTTGGGCTTCGCCTTGCACATTTTGACCGCCTGCTTCGCCATGAATGCCTGCCAACGCCCCTTTGTCAAGCAGATGACTAATCGCCACGCTGGCGGTGGCAAGCGTGGTCATGGTGCTGGCAAGCTGTGGCGTGGTGTGGGATTCTAGGTATTGGGCGAGCGTGGTTTGTGCGGTCATGGCAAATCCTTAAAGTCATAAATGCCCTTATTTTATCATGAAATGGGCAAGATGTCAGAGATATTTTATTTTTTGATGATGGGATAGATTTAGAAAATACCGAGAGTAAAAAATGAATGATGAGCAAATAATTCATCCATAAAATCATTGTTTTATAGACGTGCTATAATGGGTTACTTTGTCAGCCTATGGGGGTTTTGATGGAATTAACCAAATTTATTGATGAATTATTTGACGTCAATCGGATAAATAGAGCAAATATCATTAAAATTTTTCATGTGTTTTTTATCATCTCTTTTATTTTGTGTTTTTTAATCGCTTATCTTTTTGGTGTTTTTGTTGGGGTTGGTTTTATTTGTTTTATTTTTCTAATGGAATGCTTTTTTAGGGCGTGCCTGCCTTTTGTATTTGCAATGAAAAATGCCTGTTTAAAAAAGAAGGGGGAATCGCACGTTTTTCAAGGAAAAAAATAAAGGCTGTGAGTTTTCTATCAGACAAGTTTTTATTATGAAAAACAATCCGACAACTTAATTTTAAAATTAAGTTAAAATCTTAAAAATTTACACGATTAAGTGGTCGGATAGCCATTTTTATGCAAAAATTGATGAAAGTGTTGGATTTTCATTTCTTTATAAAAATGTTATCAATGGCAGGCACGCCCTACGGAAACCGTGGCACTTTTTCATTTTGTAGAGTGTATATTCCATAATAGCCCATTTGATGACAGGCTAACAGCTTTTTAAAAACGTGTGATTTTCCTATTTTTGAAAATACAAAAAGGGCAGGCTTGATGGATAAAGTCATCACGCCTGCCCATAAGGCTTTGATAGATGCCCCATTCTCGACTTTATATCAGTGATTGATTCATCAAGGGAAAATTACAATTTGCCCCTACAACTCCAAAAATAGTTATTAAACAATCAACGAGTTGCCATTTTAAGTTGAGAATGAAGTCATTGATGTTAATTAATACTCAAACATCGCACTGATAGATTCTTCGTTGTTGATACGACGCAGGCTCTCAGCAATCATTGATGCGATGGTCACTTGACGGATTTTTGAGCAGGCTTTGGCTTCATCGGTCAAAGGAATGGTGTCAGTAACCACAATCTCATCTAGGGCGGAGTTTGTGATGTTGTCTAGTGCCTTGCCCGAGAGTACAGGGTGCGTGATGTAGCCGACCACACGTTTTGCCCCTTTGTCTTTTAGGGCTTGGGCGGCTTTGCACAGTGTGCCTGCGGTATCCACGATGTCATCGACGATGATGCAGTCACGTCCTGATACGTCGCCGATGATGTGCATGACTTCGGATTCATTGGCTTTGGCACGGCGTTTGTCGATGATGGCAAGGTCAACATCGCCCAGTGATTTGGCGACGGCTCTGGCTCGCACCACGCCACCGACATCAGGGGAGACGACCATGATGTTCTCATAATTTTTTTGTTTTAGGTCGCTAAGTAGCACGGGCGTGGCGTATAGGTTGTCCACGGGTACGTCAAAGAAACCTTGGATTTGGTCAGCGTGTAAATCCACCACCATCACACGGTCAATGCCAGCGATGGACAGCATGTCCGCCACCACACGAGCCGAGATAGGCACACGAGCCGAACGGGGGCGACGGTCTTGGCGAGCATAGCCAAAATAAGGAATCACGGCAGTGATACGTCCTGCACTAGAACGGCGAAGAGCGTCCGCCAGTAGCACCACTTCCATTAGATGGTCGTTGGTCGGGGCACAGGTTGGTTGGAGGATAAAAACGTCTTTACCACGCACGTTCTCTTTAATCTCAACGGCAATCTCGCCATCAGAGAAGCGGGTAATGTCAGACTTACTTAGGGGGATGTGAAGATGGTTGGCGACGGTTTGGGCAAGTTCAGGATTGGCACTTCCTGAAAAGACGGCCATATATGACATGAAAAAATCCTATGGTTGGGACAGTGGGGTTAGCAAGATTATTTTACCATTTTTTGCCATCATTGCAAAGACTCAAACACGGTAAAATGCCACTGCACAAACAACAAACGTAAAAAAACCAGTCTTTCAACTGGCTTTTTTACTCTTCTCAACCAAAAGAAGATGGCAGAGGCGGCTGGACTCGAACCAACGGATGTCAGGATCAAAACCTGATGCCTTACCAACTTGGCGACGCCCCTATAAAGGTGATAAATTTTTTAAAAATTTACAAAAAATGGCAGAGGCGGCTGGACTCGAACCAACGGATGTCAGGATCAAAACCTGATGCCTTACCAACTTGGCGACGCCCCTATATAGGCGGACAATTATACCGAAAAATTAAAATTATGCAAGGGCTAATTTTTAAAATTTTAAAATAAATTGCTAAGCACTTGAAATTTATTGATTTAAAATGGTGGCTTATTGATTGCCCCATAATTATTTTTTTGGGTTGTAGGGGCGAATTGCAATTCGCCCTTGATGAATTAATTATTTATGTAAAGTTGAGAATGGGGTTTATTTTATAAAAATGTTATCAATGGTAGGCACGCCCTAATACAGCCCCCGAGCAAATAGTGCGGGACAGGGGGCGTTGTCTATCAAGCGGTTGATGGCGGTGTCGTTTAACTCATAGGGAAGGGGCAAAAACACCGCCGAGCCTGTGCCACTCATGCGTGCCTTGGTGCCAATCTCATGCTCTAAGTCACACAGATAGCCAAAGGCATGGGCGACTTTGGCAGAGCGTGCCAGTACCAGCGGGGTAAAGACGTTGGTAAACAAGGCATTATCGCCAAAGAAGTTGGCACCCGATAGGGCGTGATGGCTGTACACAGGACAGTCTCGTTTGAGCTCATCACAGCCAAACAGCGTGGCGGTGCTGACATGTTCATCAGGCAATAGCACCAGATAGCCACAGTCGGGTAAGTCAATGGCGGTCAGTATCTCGCCAATGCCTGTGGCGATGGCGGAGGTTTTGTGAAAATGGGCAAAAATAAAAAACGGCACGTCCGCCCCAAGGCTCGCCCCAATCTTGATAAGCTCATCGGCAGAGAGCCGAAGTCCCCACAGCTCGTTGATGGCGATGAGCGTGGTCGCACAGTTGGACGAACCCCCGCCCAGTCCTGCCCCTGTGGGGATGTGCTTTTCTAGGATGATTTGGACGGATGAGGCATAAGCAGGATAACGCTTGGCTAGGGTCTCGACCGCCTTGACGATAAGGTTGTCATTGATGTCGTCGGTCAGCTCATCTGCCCCTATCAAGGTCACAAGCTTCTGACTTGTGGACGTGCGAAAAGAGAGCGTGTCGCCAAAATCGATGGCGGTAAAGACGCTTTGCAGATGATGATAACCGTTGTCCGCCCTGCCAGTGATGTGCAAGAACAAGTTGAGTTTGGCAGGCGAGAATAAAGTAAGCTGGCTCATGATATCAATTCGGATAAACGATGGTCATCACCACACGATGTCCGTCGGTGTGATTGATGACAAGACGGCTTGGGCGTGGGCTGTTTTTGGGGTATTCAAAACTGGCTGTCCAGTCATCATTGGTGCTTTGGGCGAGTCTGCCTTGTTCGTCCTGCTGACTGTCGGTATCGCCTTGGGCGGTTTTGCCGACTATCCAGTGGGGCAGATGACTGATGGGGGCGTGCCAACCTGTGGCTTTTTGGAGTAACTCTTCGGGGCTGTCTGCCTGTATCTCGCCTTGGTCGTTGGTGAGTGTGGCTTGTTGTCCGTCATAGCGGATTTGGGTCGCCCCCATGCCAAACGCCCCTGTTAAGTCAATGGCAAAGCGTTCATCTTCTTGCCCCCAGTTATAAAAAGCACTGCCTGCCTGTTTGCCGTTGGCGGTGTTTGTGGTGATACCGATTTTACCAGTGATGGCAAAGCGTAGGACATCATCATGAATCTGTTCGCTGATGGCAGGGGTGGTCTTGGGCAGGGTTTGACAAGCGGTGAGCGAGCCTGTGGCGACTAGGGCAAGGATAAGGGGGTGGATAAATTTCATGGGTGTCCTGATGATTAAATGGTAAATAATGATGAGTAAGGAATTAATGAAGAATGATGGTTAAAAAGATTTTTTAAAGTTGTTTAACAGTTGTTTACAGGTTGTTTAAATAAGACATTGCCAAATAAAAATACATGTTAAAATTTGGATATATGGGGTGAATTATTTGTCCAAAAATTAATTTTACATGGAGTAAATTGCAAGTTGCCCTTACAAGTCAATTAACAATCTCAAAAATCATTTCCCAAACTCTAATACTCCTGCACTTCCTGTCCTGTCCGATTTTGCCCAAAGGCAAAGCGGTTTTGTAGGTCAGCAAGCAGGCGATTGACCTTATCGGACTCGCCAAGCCCTTGGTAGGCACGCAGTAGGGTAATGCCTGCGTTTAGGTCGGGGGCGACTTCATAGGGCATTTCTAGGTAGTCCAGCACCGCCCGATAGTTGCCCTGTGATAGGGCGTGATTGCCAAGCACGATAAGAGCTTCAAGCTGTAACTGTGGGTCGTAATTGGGGTCGTCCGAGCTGATTTGGGCAAGGCTCATCGCCCCTTCGAGTGCTGATAGGTCGTTGGGGTTTTGGCTTAGGCGAAGTTTGATGTCGGCTAGGCGATACGCAGGGTTCATGCGGTCAAGCTCCAAGAGCTTATCGATGGCAAAGCGTTTGTCATCATCGCTAAGCTCATTTTGCAAAAGCTGAAAACTGGCAAAGAGCAGTCGGTCATCATCGGGATATTCACGATTGGCGACGGTGAGCAGGTTTTGGGCTTCGGTCTTTTTGTCTTGGCGTAGCAAAATCTCGGCATGGAGCAGATAGCTGTCAATGGCATAAATCTCAAAGTCATCACGCAGTCGCACCAAAGTGGCAATCGCTTTGTCCACGTCATCTTTGGCAAGATAGTAGCCGACCACTTTGGTACGAGCGTCCAGCACATGCTCGTAGTCTTTGACCTTTTCATAATGCTCTTTGGCAAGGGTAAGGCTGCCTGAGCGTTCGTAGCTGATGGCAAGGTAGTAATTGGCACGGCTATTAAAGGCAGGCACGTCAAGTAAGGGGGTCAAGACCGTACGGGCGTTTTCATATTTGCCGATGTCTAGCCCGACCAAAGCGGTCAGCAGGGCGACGTCAGGGTCTTTGGTTTGACGGTTTGCCACTTGCAGTAAATCCCACGCCCGTCCAAGCTGACCCATGTCTATCTCATGGCGAATCTCGTACAGGTGTAGCTCTTTGATGGTGGGCAACTCCTTGACTTTTTGGCGGATAAATGCCCACATGGCGGACTCTTGACCGCTTTCTTTTAGGATGTCTATTTTTAGGGTGATAAAGGCAAGGTTGTCAGGCTCATCCTTTAAGGCTCTATTAACATGAACCAAGGCAGGGGCGTAGTCTTGTAGGCGTAGTAAAAGACCTGCTCGCAGTACTGACAGCGATGGGTTATCGTCTTCCATGCTTTGCAAGGCGGTAAAAAGCTGTCGCTGTTCGTCAGGGTTTTGTGGAAAAATCCCCGTCAAAATCCCCGTCAAATCCGCCTTTTCATCATAATCCAAAATCATCGCCAACATGGTGTTTGCTTCATGATAGTCGCCTGCTTTTAGGGCAAGATGGGCGACATAGAACCATGCAGGGATGTGTTCAGGGTTTTGTCGTTGCCACGCCCGAGCAAAGGCAAGCGATTGTTTGGGGGTTTCGTACTCAATGGACAACGCCAACGCACGCTCAAAGACGGCTGTGGCATTGGCGGTAAAGCTCTCAGCTTTATAAATGGTCAAAGATTCACCAATCTGCCCCCTGTCCACGCCAAACTCAGCCGACAGCAGGGCGTATAAATCAGGATAGCCAAGCATGGGCGTGCTGTCATGGGTGTTTAGGGTGTCATCAAAGATGATGTCGGGGATGTCTGCGGTGTCGGCATTGGGTGGATAATTATCAGTGCCGTCATCGATGTACTCGCCATGCTCGCCCAGGTCAGGCTCGCCATGCTCATCGGGTGTAGATGGGGTGACAGGTACAAAGGCAGGCTCTGTCGTCTGTGGCGTGTCTTCATCGCTGTCTTGGGGCGGGATGTCGTTGCCAAGACTGCTGTCATCATCATAAAAGGGCAGTAGGATTTTTAGCAATGAGTCAAAAACCCCTGCCTGTGCCGTGGACATGGTTTTCTCGGCAAGGGGCAGAAGTGCCAACACGCACAGCACTAAAATGACGCGTTTTTTATAAGTGGGCTTAGTTCTCTGATGAGACCGCTCAATATTTGGCGTTGCACTCATGATAAAAATCGATGGATAAAGTGCCTTATTATAAGATGAAATGCCAAACAGTTGCAATGTTTTGAAACAATTTTAATGTAAAAATTACCAAAAAAATTGGCATATACCCAATAAACTTTAAAATTACTACAAACGCAATGATGTTTGGATGTAGGGACGTGCTGTGTACGCCCTGCACGGTAATGTCATCAAGGGTGTGCTCAGCACACCCCTACAAACCCGTGGTAAATATCAAGTTGGTTGAGTGTAAATCAAATGTATTGTGGCAATAGAATAAATCTGTACAATAATTCGTCAATTTTATATACAGGCAAAAAAAGACCCACTGAAGGAGGGGCAGTGGGTTGAGGAAAGGTTACGATGATTATTATTGTTATGTTATTCTAAATAGGGATGGGGTGGATTTTTTCAAGGATAAAAGGAGAAAAAAATGATAATTTTTAAAAAACTCATCATGTCCTAGCCTAGGATTGTTTGCGGTTAGGTTTTGAGGGGTGGGGTGTATTTTAGCATGGGTAAATGCCCATTTAAAACGATTGATTTTGTCAAAGTGTGTGTTTTGATTGAAAAGTTTCATAAAAACCCCCATTTTTTGTGTGTTTTTGACAAATGGTGTTATAATAATCCGTTTCATCATCTGTCTGTTTTATTTTATCTACCAAATATAGCCTGTCATGAAATTAGCCGTCATCGGAGTCAATCACAAAACCGCCCCTGTCGCCCTGCGAGAGCGGTTGTCGTTCGGCTCGGATTTGCCACAGGCGATTACTGACATTCGCCGTCTTGATGAGTCGGTTTCGGGGGCGGTCATCGTCTCTACTTGTAACCGCAGTGAGATTTATGTGGGGTTTGACGATGAGTGGCAAGCGGTCGCTGACGATGATGACGTGAGCGTGCAGGCGGGGCGGGTGCGGTCGTGGCTTGCCGAGTTCAAGGGCGTGGCACTAGATGACATTTCGCCTTTTTTGTACATTTATGAGAATAACCGTGCGTTGAACCACTGGCTTCGTGTGGCGTCAGGGCTAGACTCGATGATACTGGGCGAGCCACAGATTCTGGGACAAATCAGACAAGCAGTGTCACAGTCGCAGGCAGTGAGTGGAGTGGGCAGTGATTTTCATTGGCTCACTCAGCAGATTTTTGCGTCAGCACGCAGTGTCCGCCGTGATAGTAAGGTCGGACAGCAGGCGGTCACGTTAGGGTTTGCGACCGCCAAACTGGTCACGCAGATATTTGACAAGCCGGAGAATACCACGCTACTCATGGTGGCGGCAGGCGAGATGAACCGCCTTGTCGCTCATAACGTGGCAAGCCTTGGCATGAAAAACATCATCATCGCCAATCGCAGTCCACAGCGTGCCGAACTGCTCAAAGATGAGCTGGTGCAAATGGCACAAAATGCAGGGCGGTCGGTGCATGTTGAGTGCGTGGGGCTAGATAGTCTCGGGCAGGTGCTAAGCCGTGCCGATGTGGTGAGCAGTTGTAGCGGTAGCATGGATACGCTGATTAGTACGGAGATGGTCAAGCACGCCCAAAAGGTGCGTCGTCATCGCCCGTTGTTACTGGTGGATTTGGCGGTGCCACGAGACATCGACCCTGCGGTGGGTGGATTTGATGATGTCTATCTGTATTCGGTGGATGACTTACAGCATGTCATCGCAGGTAACCTAGAAGAGCGAAAACAAGCAGCGGTAGAAGCGGAGCTGATGGTCAGTCAGCTGACCCTAAGTATTGAGAGTCAAATGCAACTGCTTTCCGCCAGACGTTATATCGCTGATTATCGCATGATGGCGGACGAGCATAAAAGCAGACTGCTGTCACATGCCAAACACCGTCTGGCACAGGGTGATGACATGATGACGGTGTTAGATGAGTTCGCTCATCGCCTGACCAATACGCTCACGCACTCGCCGTCACGACTCATTCGCACCGTTGCCACGCACCAAGATTCACAGCTTTTGGAAGTGGTGGGAGTGGGATTGATGGATTATCGTGATAGGCAGGTCTGACTGTTTTGCTCAAAATCACCTTTGCTTAAAACTGCCTTTATTCAAAATCCCCCAAATTCATCTTTAATGCATCAAAACACACACCCATATCAAAGCCTCGATACTGCAAAAATCGCAGTTGGCGGGCTTTTTCTTTTGGGTCTTTTGGGATATTGTCGCCATATTTTTTACAGCGAGCTTCTACGGCAAGTTTGAGCCAGTCTATCTCATCGTCCTTGTCATTGCCCTTGTTATCATTGTCCAAAATCGTGCCGTCCGCCACGCTGTCCACATCGCTCATGACAATCAGCTCGTCCACACCGCCAAACGCCTTAACATCAAGCCCTGCTTTTTTTAGGCTATCTGTCAGATACCGCACGCCACGCCCTTTGCGTACCGCTTCACGCACGAGCGTGGTCGCACAGCGTGTGTCGGACTGATAGCCTTTTTCGGCAAATTCATCAAGCAAGTCATCTACCGCCTGTGGGTCGCAGTCTTTGGCGATGAGTTTGGTTTTTAGCTCATGGCGGGAAAGCTCTTTTTTGGACAAATAATAAAACGCAAGCCAACGCAAATAGCGAGTTTCTTTGTCGGGAAGTTGTAATTTTTCAATTTCAACTTGGCTTAATAATTTTAAAGAATTATCATCAAGCACCGTTTGACTGTCGTCTTTTAATAATAAATCCACCGCAGACGGCTGATTATCGCTTTTTTGGGATTTGCGTTTGCGTGGGGGTGTTGGTGTGTCGGTTTGGGAGTTGGGATTTTGGGTGTTCTTAACTGATTTTTTAAAGGAGTGTTTGACGGTGTTGGTTAAATTTTTTGGTTTATCGGACAAAAAATTGTCATCGGATTGTTGGCGTGTATCGTTGTTTTTATCGTTCGCTTTATCGCTGTTATTATTATTCTTTTTATCAAAAGTTTTAGCAGACACAGGTTGTCCCATGTCTGCTAAAATGTCATCTAAGGTTTGTATTTTTATGGGTTTGACCATAAAATTAGTTGTCCATGCCTTCTACATATTCAGGCACTTCGCCGTCATCATCGCTGGGGGCGACTGGCACGACATTGGCAAGTTTTAGCTCACGGATTTTGGCTTCAATCTCTTGGGCGATTGCAGGATTTTCCGCCAAAAATTGACAGGCATTGGCTTTGCCTTGACCGATTTTTGAGCCTTCATAGCTGTACCACGCCCCTGACTTGCCCACAATGTCAAGGCTTGCCCCGATATCTACAATCTCGCCCAAGCGGTTAATACCTTCGCCATACATAATGTCAAATTCGGTTTGGCGGAACGGGGGAGCCATTTTGTTTTTGATGACCTTGACACGGGTTTCAGAGCCGATGATTTCTTCTTTGTCCTTGACCGAACCGATACGGCGAATGTCTAGGCGGACAGACGCATAGAACTTCAAGGCGTTACCGCCTGTTGTCGTCTCAGGCGAGCCGAACATGACGCCGATTTTCATGCGGATTTGGTTGATAAAAATCACCATACAGTTAGAGCGTTTGGCGTTACCTGTGATTTTACGCAAGGCTTGGCTCATTAGACGTGCTTGCAGACCCATGTGGCTGTCGCCCATTTCGCCTTCAATCTCGGCTTTTGGGGTCAAGGCGGCAACAGAGTCCACCACAATCAAATCCACCGCCCCAGAACGCACCAGCATATCCACGATTTCAAGGGCTTGCTCGCCGTTGTCGGGTTGGGATACCATAAGTTCGTTCAAATTTACGCCCAATTTTTTGGCATAAATGGGGTCTAGGGCGTGTTCTGCGTCAATGAACGCACATTTTCCGCCTTGCTTTTGGCATTCGGCAATCGCTTGTAGGGTGAGCGTGGTTTTGCCCGAGCTTTCAGGCCCGAAAATCTCAATGATACGCCCCTTTGGTAAACCGCCAATCCCCAGAGCAATGTCCAGCCCGAGCGAGCCTGTGGAAATCGTCTCTACATCTACCTTGATAGACTCATCGCCCAGATTCATAATGGTGTTTTTGCCGAACGCCTTTTCAATCTGAGCCAATGCCATTTGCAACGCTTTTTCTTTATTGCCTTCAATGCTTTCGTCTTTTTCTTTGGGTGCTTTTGCCATAAGAATTACCTTTTTTCAACTAAAATTAACGTGATAAAATAACTAAATTTACTTAAAACTATGACCGAAATCGTGCTTATTTTAGCACTTTTTTGGGCAAAATGGCGGTAATTTTTGCGTTGTTACAATAAATAATTGTTAAGTTAAATTAGGGCGTGTTGAACATTGATAACATTCTTATAAAATAAGATGAAAATTTAACACTTTTATCAATTTTTGCATGAAAAATGGCTAAATCTTGTTTTTCATCGTCAAAAACTTGTCTGATAGAATAACTATCAGCCTGCGTTTTTTCCTTGAAAAACGTGCGATTTTTCTCATTTTTCATTGCAAATACCAAAGTTCAACACGCCCTAAATAATTTATTAAAAATTACTGCTAAATCTGTTCATCTCGTTTAAATACCCATTCATCATCACTGCTTGCTTTTTCGTCAAAATAATAACCGTCCATATCAAAGTTTTTTAGCTCATCGGGGTTTGTGATTTGATTTTTTGCACAAAAATTCATCATCATGCCACGGGCTTTTTTGGCATAGAAACTCACGATTTTATATTGTCCGTTTTTTTGGTCTAAAAATTTGGGCGTGATAATGTCCGCCTTGATTTTGGCGGTATTGACCGCTTTAAAGTATTCATTGGACGCTAGATTTATCAATACATCAGAACCACTATTTTTGATATTGTCATTTATCACATTGGTAATCTCATCGCCCCAATAGCCGTATAAATCATCGGCATGGGGTGTTTTTAATTTCGTACCCATTTCCAACCGATAAGGTAGCATATTATCTAACGGCTTTAAAATGCCATATAACCCTGATAAAATCCCCAAATGCTGATTTAAATATAAAATCTCATCGGTATTTAATGAATAAGCATCAAGCCCTGTATAAACATCGCCGTCAAACAAATAAATTGCAGGCTTTTTATTATCATCAAAAGGATAAGTCCAATTTTGGTTACGGACGACATTTAATTCGGCGATTTTTGCAGATACGCCCATAAGCTCTTGTAAGTCTATCACGTCTTTATTTTTTAGGGTTTTCATTAACTCTATGGCGTGATTGATAAGTATGGGCTCGCTTAAATGGTTGTCTACATTAAAGGGAATGGCAGTTTTTTCATCTAGGTTCTTGGCAGGGGATATTAAACAATACATGATATTTTCCAATGATTAAGATAATTTAAAAGATAAAAAGATTATAAAATAACTGGTGTGATTTTTCAATTTAAAAATATTGATTTGACGGTTTAAATTTGTTATATTAAATCCTTATTTCAACCATTAAAAGGAATTTTTCATGACCGACACGATTTTGGCACGCCTAGCCCCAACCGCTCACGGCAAACACATCGGTATCATCACGCTCAACAACCCCAAAGCCCTAAACGCCCAAAACCTAGACATGGTCAAAGCCACACGCACGCACCTAGATACATGGGCGAATGATGACAGTGTGGCGGTCGTGGTGCTACACGGCACAGGCGACAAGGGGTTGTGTGCAGGGGGCGACATCAAGGCACTCTATGGCGGGGCGAGTGGGGCGACCGCCCACGACTTTTTCACGCACGAATACGGACTCATGCACGCCATGCACACCTATCCCAAGCCTATCATGGCGTGGGGGCATGGTATCGTCATGGGTGGCGGTATGGGGCTGTTTGGCGGGTCAAGCCATAAAGTCGTTACGTCCGCCACACTCATGGCAATGCCCGAAGTCTCTATCGGGCTGTTTCCTGATGCTGGTGCGTCCTACTTTTTAAATCATCTGGCAGGTAAGGTTGGGCTATTTTTGGGGCTAACGGGAGCAAGATTTACAGGGGCGGACGCTCATGCGTTTGGCGTGGCGGATTTTGCAATCAGTCATGATAGATTTGATGACGTGCTAAGTCGTATTTGTCAAATTGATTTTAAGGACAATCAAACCAATCATCATTTATTATCCGCCTGTTTAAATGACTCTCATGATACATCCATATTGGGTGAGAGTGAATTGTCAAAGGCATTTGATGAGATTAATCATCTGATGAATGTAGGTGATTTGATGGATATTGATAAAGCCCTAATGGCTTATGATGGCGATAATGACTTTATCAAATCCTCCATAGACATTTATAAAAATGGCTCGGACACCACAAAAGCCATTACCTTTAAAATTTATCATGATTTAAAAACGACCAAAAAAGATTTTTCTTTAAAACAAATATTTGATTTGGAAACGGTCGTGGCGACACATTGTGTCAATCACGGCGATTTTAAAGAAGGGGTGCGGGCATTACTTATTGATAAAGACAAAAGCCCCAAATGGCGACATACGCTTGCCGATATGCCTGTGGGATATATTGATGAGTTTTTTGGGGAATTTGTTTAGTTGGGGTTGTTCATTACAGGTGTATTTTAAATTTTGGACGTGTAGGGGCGAATGATATTAGCCCAAAAATCAACACATTATCACAGGGAAAATGTGATTTGCCCCTACAAATACACTTTAAAAAATGAAAAAGTACC
>NZ_JADFBZ010000033.1:0-33587 GCF_015223095.1 Moraxella sp. K127
ATTTTTTATTTTAAAAATCTATCAATTCTATTTAAAACACCCTTTTCCATTACCACTTGTTTAAGTTATTTTTCAGCTTTTTCCCATAAAACTTGACAAAATCCCCCCAACCCTTAAAATAGTAGCTTTACCACAACACAGCTACCGCCATGACCAACACCCCCCAAACTCTCACCCTTATCCAGCCAGACGACTGGCACATTCATCTGCGTGATAATGATGCCCTTGCCACGACCGTACCGCACGCTTGTTTGAGCTTTAACCGTGTCATCTGTATGCCAAACCTTGTGCCACCTGTCAAGACAACCGAGCAAGCGGTTGCCTACCGTGAGCGGATTTTGACCGCCCTTGATAAAGCGGACGTTCCAAGCCAGCGTAAGGCTGAGTTTGACCCACGCATGGTCTTATACTTGACCGACCATACCACAGCCGATGAGATTGCCCATGCCAAAGCCTCAGGCATCGTGCAAGCCGTCAAGCTCTATCCTGCGGGAGCAACCACCAATTCATCAGACGGCGTTACCGACATTTTGGGGCGAGCGGACGTGTTTGAAAGTATGCAAAAACACGGCATTCCGCTTCTTGTACATGGTGAAGTTACGCATCATGACGTGGATATTTTTGACCGTGAAAAGCGGTTTTTGGACGAGATTTTGTCCGTGATTATCAAAAATTTTCCCGAACTTCGCATTGTCATGGAGCATATCACCACCGCAGACGCCGCCGATTTTTGCCTTGCCCAAGCGGACAACGTGAGGGCGACCATCACGCCACAGCATCTATTATTTAACCGCAATCATATGCTTGTGGGCGGAGTCAAGCCGCACTTTTATTGCTTGCCAATCCTAAAACGTGCCAACCACCAACAACGCCTGCTAGAAGTCGCCACCTCTGGCAATCCCAAATTTTTCTTAGGCACGGACTCCGCCCCACACGCCACCCACACCAAAGAAAACGCTTGCGGTTGTGCAGGGTGCTACTCCGCCCCCCATGCCCTACCCCTATACGCCACCGCCTTTGAGAGCGTAGGAGCGTTGGATAAATTAGAAAATTTTGCCAGCGTGTTTGGGGCAAAATTCTACGGACTGCCTGTCAATACCAGCACCATTACCCTTGTCAAATCGGACATGAGCGTGCCGAACAGCTACCCCTATCTTGACGGCAAAAGCCTAACCCCCCTACTATCAGGGCAAACCCTAGCATGGTCAATACAATCATGAACAGTACAGCCATGAGTAGCACAATGACAAGTCAAACAACCGAACCCAAAGATGACAAAAGCCCACTAGCCAAACGCTTTCGGGGCTTTATGCCTGTCGTTGTGGACGTGGAGACGGCAGGATTTAACGCCCAAACGGACGCTTTGTTGGAGATTGCCTGCATTCCGATTTTGATGAATGATGACGGCAAACTCTATCAAGGCGAACCGCTAAACGCTCATATTGAGCCGTTTGTCGGGGCAAATTTAGAGCCGTCCGCCTTAGAATTTACAGGCATTAACCCCGATAGCCCCTTTCGCAAAGCCATCGCCCAAGACGAAAAAAAGGCAATCCGCCAAATTTTTAAATCCCTAAAAGACACCAAAAACGCTCACGGTTGTCGCCAGTGTATTTTGGTTGGGCATAATGCTCATTTTGATTTGGGTTTTTTAAATGCCGTCATCGCCCGCACCAATTCAAAAAATCAGTCGCCTTTTCATGCGTTTAGCGTGCTAGACACGGCAAGCCTGTCCGCCCTAGCCTACGGGCATACGGTGCTTGCCAAGACGTGCCTTATGGCAGGGATTGAGTTTGATAATAGCCATGCTCATTCGGCACTTTACGACACCCAAAAAACCGCCGAGCTCTTTTGTAAGATTTTTAATGAAATGGGTATGCTTGACATTAAGGGCGAACAAATTTAAGATGAACTTTTTGTTTATTTGTTCAAAAAATCAATGGCGTAGTCCGACTGCCGAACGAATTTTTGATTCACACATTAGCATCCATACCCGTTCGGCAGGCACTAGCCGAAACGCTCGCCACAGTGTCAATCACGCCGACATTGAGTGGGCGGATTTGATTTTTGTCATGGAACATAAACACAAAAAACACCTAGCCCAACACTTTGGTAACCAACTGTCCGCTAAAACTGTCATCGTGCTTGACATTAGTGATGATTATGGCTATATGGACGATGAGTTGATTGAGATTTTAACATCGAGCGTCTCGCCCTATCTGCCGTCATCAGACCCAAGCACTTAACACCACTTAAATAAGGAAACACCATGCCATCATTTGACATCGTCTCTGAACTTAACGTCCAAGAAGTGCGTAACGCCATTGGCAACACCGACAAAGAAATCGCCACTCGTTTTGATTTCAAAGGTAGCGACATCACAGTGGAACTCAACGACAAAGCCAAAACCGTAACCATTACCTGCGACAACGAACTGCAAGCCGACAACGTCTATGCCATTTTTGAAAAACAACTCATCAAGCGTGGCGTGGATTTGCAAAGCCTAGACCCACAAGACAAAGCCCAATCAGGCAAACACACCAAGCAAGTCATCAACCTAAAAGACGGACTAGACAGCGACACTGCCAAAAAAATCAGCAAGGCAATCAAAGAGAGCGATTTGAAAGTCTCGGCAAGCATTCAAGGCGATAAAATCCGTGTCTCCGACAAGAAAAAGGATAACCTGCAAGCATGTATGGCGTTTTTAAAAGAAAAATCGTTTGGCGTGCCACTGCAATTTAATAATTTTAAAGATTGATAATTTTAAAAATTTGTTAAAATTCATCAAGTTATAAACTTTCTTAAAATTTTTAAAAATCTTGCTTGACGGACAAAAATAATCTGCTATAATAGCCCCACTTTTGAGAGACACGGTGAAAGCGTTCAAAAGTTGGTAAAGCGATTTTTAAAAAATCAGTTTTACGTCCTTGTGCTCCATTCGTCTAGAGGCCTAGGACACCGCCCTTTCACGGCGGTAACAGGGGTTCGAATCCCCTATGGAGTGCCACTATTTTAAATCCCCAAGTCATCACTTGGGGATTTTATTTTATCCAGTTGTTCATTCAATGTTCACTAAAAACACCCTTTAAATTTGCAAAATTACAACAACATTGCCTCTTGTAAATTTGCTATAATTTGCCATTTCCATTTATTCATCAACGCCTTTCATGCCAAAACAAAAGCTCAAAAACTGGCTCCCCACTCCCGAAAAATTGCGTGAAAACCGCATGATAAGCCTGTTCGCTCCGTTTTTGGCTGACCCACGCCTATGGCAGTTAAATCGCAACGCCCTAACCCGAGCGGTATATGTGGGCGTGCTGTGTGCCTTTTTCCCCTTGCCCGGTCAGATGCCCCTTGCCTTGATTGGGGCGTTAATCTTTCGTGCCAATGTGCCGATGAGTGTCGCCTTAACGTGGATTACCAACCCTTTGACGACTATTCCGATTTTTTGGTTGGCGTATTCGGTGGGGGCAATGCTACTGGGCGAGCCTGTGATTGGCATTCGGGGCATGGGGCTGATTGTGTCCGATTTGACACTATGGGTAACCGGCAACGGTGGCAATCCTTTTGAGATGCACTCGGTGTTTTCCTTTAAGGCGTTTGCGTGGGGATTGCTGGTGTGTGGCATGATTACCAGTGTCGTGCTGGGCATTGCCTTTCGCATATTTTGGCAGTATCGCATCGCCAATGACTGGCAAAAACGGCAAGGCTACAATGCAACCGCCCCCAAGTTTCGCACCCAAAAAGGACATAAAGCCAGAGAGCAGGCGAAAAATGTCGGCTCTGATGATTTTTCTATTTAAGCATTTTTTAAACAATGCTTTACCCGCTACACCCACCGCCCAAGCGTGGCATTGACCGCACTCTCAGTCCGTAAAATCCGCTCGCCAAGCGATACCGCACGCACGCCCACACTTGCCAAAAGCTCAATCTCATACGGCACAAAGCCCCCTTCTGCTCCGATGATAATCATATCAGGCAAGGGATTTTGGTGGATAAACGCCTTAAAACTTGTGTCAGCATAAGGGTGAAAGACAAGGGCGGATTTATCATTTATCAAACCGGGTAATTCGTCCTGCACAAAGGGCTTAAAGCGTTTGGCAAGGGTAATGACAGGTGGCACGCTATCTACGCCTTGTTGTAGCCCTTCTAGCACAAACTCATCAAGACGAGCAAGCAGGGGCGACCCCCAGTAGCTTTTGTCGGTGCGAACGGAATTGATAAGGATAATATGATGAACCCCAAATGCCGTCATATCCATGATAAGCCGTCTTAGCACCTTAGGACGTGGCAAGGCAAGCATGACCGTTACGCCAAGTTTGGACGGTGGGTCGGTGTCTAGGCGGACATTTTCTAACGTACAAATTTTATCATCTATATAAGCAATTTGCCCCACACCCATTTTATCGCCCAATTTGCCAATTTTTAGGGTGTCGCCAACGCTCGCCTTTAACACCGTTTTGACGTGGTTAAGCTGTTCGGCATTGTCAATCGTGGCGGTGGTGTCGTCAAAGGCGGACGGGGGTAAGATGATGATATTCATAACAGTTTCCTTATCATATCAAACTGCACCTTATCCGCCCCTGCCCGCTCTTGCACCAGTCTTTGACCGCTCTCGCCTGCTTGCTTGGCAAGGGCTGGATTGTCAAGCCATGCTTTGATGTTGTCATATAGTCCGTCATCATCGCTTTGTATGAGTACGCCCACATCAGCAAAATCACGCACAATCTCGGCACAGTTTTTGACATACTGCCCCATGATGACGGGCGTGGCAAGGCTCACAGGCTCAATGGGGTTATGACCGCCCTTATCCACAAACGAACCGCCCACGACCGCCACATCGGACAGTTCATACCACCCCAAAAGCTCGCCCATGCTGTCCGCCAAATACACCTGCGTGCTATCCGCTATCGGCTCGCCCTGACTGCGTCTGTGATAAACAAACTCTGTGCAAAGGCTTGCTACCTCATCAAAGCGTTCGGGGTGGCGTGGCACTAGGATAAGCAGTAAATTGGGAAAATCAGCAAGCAGTCGCTTATGCGTATCTAATGCCAACTGCTCTTCTCCGTCATGCGTGCTTGCCATGACCCAAATAGGGCGGTTTTTGGCAAAGTTGTTAAAATCAGCAAGGGCTTGGGTTTTGCCAATCTGACCGCTCCATTTTAGAGAATACGCCTGCTTGACTTTATCTGAACTTGCCCCAAGTGCAATGAAGTTATGATAACTTTGCTCATCTTGGGCGATGATGAGTGATAAATTTGCCATCATGCTTTGGCTAAGGCGGGCAAATTTGGCATAACTGTCAAAGGATTTTTGGGTAAGGCGGGCATTTGCCATGACACTCGGTATGCCTTGCTTTGCCAATACCGATAGGGTATTTGCCCACAGTTCGGTTTCCACAAACACCGCCATCAAAGGGCGAACGTGTGCCAAAAACTGCCCCAATACCGCCACATCATCAACAGGAACAAAGCTGTGCTGTACCGATTTGCCAAGTTCATTCTCAAATAAAACCTTAGCACGGTTAAAGCCCGTCTGCGTGGTACTCGTTATCCACAGATGATAGCCATCAGATAGCATACGCCGAAGTAGCGGATAGACGGTGTTTAGCTCACCCAAAGACACGGCATGGCACCATACCACAGGCTTATCATGGCTAATAGGCACATAACCCTGCCCGAACCGCTCGGCAATCTCACGCTCATAATGGGGCAAATTGGCTTTTTTGCGTGCCAAAAACAAGCGATAAAGCGGTTTTAGGGCGGTAATGGCAAGGCGATAATATAAGGGCGGACGCATGTTAGGACATCATACTTAGCAAGATAAAGAGCAGTACCGCCCCCACGCCCACAGCGATGAACAGCATGCCATAACGCTTGTCCGAGACCATCTCGGTGCGGTAGTCGCTTTTTAGAAGCTCCACCTGATTCATGTAGGCACAGACCTTTTTGGCTTCGGGATGTCCGCCATCGGCTGATTTGCGAAGCCAATGCTCGCCCATGCTCACATCCATCGCCATACCACCATCATTGGGGGCAAAGCCTTGATAATACAGACGGCTAAGCAGTTTTTGGGCTCGGATGTCGCCCATCTCGGCAGAACGTTTGGTGAGCATGACCGCTTTATTGATGTCCACGCCCACGCCACGCCCACCAAAATAGTACAGGGCTAGGCGAAGCATGGCAGACGGGTTGCCCTGCTTGACCAGCCCCACCAGTAGGGCAAGTGCCTGTTTGCGTGCCTGCACCTGCTTGTCATTAAACACAATCTCATCCATCTGCTTGCCTTCGGCGATTTTACCATCGATAAAAGCATCAAACTTGGTCAGTACTGCCGTCGCCTTTTGGTACTCACTCACGGCATCGCTTGGGGTATTGATGTTGAGCAAATCTTGGTACGCTTCATCAAAGAGCTTGGGCGTGTGCGACGCTCTCGCCCTTTGCTTATAGGCGGACGGGGGTAAGTTTGCGGTATTGGTAGACTGGTGTGGACTTTTGGCTTGATGTGGTGTGTTTGGGCTTGCAACATGAGCTTGACTGGCAGACTTGGCAGATTGCAAGGTTTGCGTATCTTGTACAACTGGGGCTGGGCTATGGCTGGCTGGTTGTCCATCCACCATGACTTGATTACGCAAACCTGTTAAATCATTTTGCCCATCGTTTTTCAAAGGGTTTATTGAATGATTTTGCAAGTCATTATTTAAATTATTTTGTCCACTATCTTGCCCATCATGTTGTAAGTCGTTTTGTAAACCATCTTGCAAGCCATTTTGTAAAATAGCTTGCTCATTCTGCCCATCTTGTTTATCAACCGCTTGCACTGACTTATCTACTGGCTTTAAAAACAGCGACCGCTCGCTAAATAACTGTTTGGCTCTATCATCGGCAGTTGGGCTGTGTTGCAACTGTTTAAAACGGCTGATAAAATCATGCACCGCCCAATACAAGCTATCTTCTGCCACGCCCACGCCTTGACCGTCATCATCAAGACCTGCCACAAAGGTGCGGTCAATCGTGCCAAACAGCCTTGCCCCGATGACAGGTAGGATAAAGAACCTATCCGCCACCGCTTGTCCTGCCTGCCCCACACCTTGGCACAATACGCCCATGCCATAATAAAAACCCTGCAACTGTTCAGCCGTCATCTGACTTTGGGGGTCTGCCCCCATCTGCGAGAACAGGCGAGCATAGACACGGCTAAACCCTTGGGCGGTGTAGATACTCACGGTAGGTTTAGCCACCGATTGGGCAAGCTCTTGCTCCATCACCTGCACGACATGATACGCCAAGATGATGATGAGCCGAGCAAAGTCATCATGAGCTAGCACACGAGCTTCACTCACGTTCTTGCCTGCCAAGTCTGATTTGACCGCTGATAAGAACACATCTAACAGTTTAAGACTCTCCAAATCCGCCTTGAATGCCGTCTGCTGAGCGATGAGTGCAGACAGTCGCTGATGATAGGCAAAGCGTTTGCCCGTCACACTCATGCCCTGCCACAGCTCATGCACTTCTTTATCAAATTCAAACCACACAAATGGGGTGACACTCATGCTTTATCCCCGAGCATATTATTTAAAAATTCAAGCACATTTTTGGAGCTTGCTTTTTGTTGCAAGGCGACAAGCTCCGCCTTAACCATTTCTTTGTCATCGCCCGACAGCGTGTACCAACGAGCCAGAGCGGACAAGGAGCGAGAAGCCAGCACAGGATTTATCACGTCTAGGCGAGCCACTGCTGACAGATACAGCGAAATGCCGTCTTTTGTCCATAGCTGAGTGGGCTTGCTTGCCAATCCGCCAAGCGTGGTACGCACACGGTTTGGCGTTTGCCAGTCATAATCCGCCCGCTCCATAAGAACCTTAATGAACGCCACATCACGGCTGTCCGCCCCTGCTTGTACGCTAAACCATGAGTCAATCACAAGGTCATTATCGTGATATTCTTCATAAAACTGAGCGGTATAATCGTCTGCATTTGGCAAGCCAAACTCAATCATCGCCCCCAATGCTCCGAGCTGTTCACTCATACAAGTGGCGTTGGTGTACTGGCGTTCGGCGCGTTCGGTCATGTCAAGTTTGGCGGTCAATGCCAGATTGAGTAGCACATTTCTAAGCAGTCGCACCCCACGAGCGTCAGGCGTGTCTTGATACGGCACGATAGGCAGGGCGTCATACCACACTTGTACATGGTCGGCTAAGGCGTGGGCAATTTGCTCTTTTAGGGCGGTGCGTGTCGCCTTGACCGCTTGTGGGTCGTAGTCCTTATCGTACGCCACCGCAAGCTCGCTTTCGCTTGGCACGTCAAACAGGCGAGCGGTCAGCATGGGGTCTTTGTGCATGAGCGTTGGCACGATACGTTTTAGGGTGTCGGTGAGCAAGGCGACATTATCCGATTTGCCAAACAACAATCTACCCACCAACGTCTGCACCGCTTGCCATTGGTTAAAGCCTTCATTGTCAAATTGTACGATTTTTACCAAATCTTCATCGGTATAGTCAAATTCTAGCTTAACAGGGGCGGAAAAATTACGCAGTACCGACACCACAGGACGCACCCCACCCAAATCCAGCCCGTCAAAACTAAACGTATCGCTGTCTTTGTTCAAAAGTAGCAATTCTTGGGCAAGTAGCTCTCCACTCTCCCCATGAAAAATCGCCACGTCTATCGGTATGGGCAGGGCTTTTGGCTCATCAAATCCTGCCACATAGCGAGTTTGTTGGCTAAATGTCAGCTTGATACTATCGCCCACCACGTCAAATCCGCCCGTCAGTACAGGCGTACCCGCCTGAGTGTACCACGCCAAAAAGTCTTGTACACGGCTATCGCCCACGCTCATCGCCGATAAAAAGTCTTCAATGGTAACGGCTTGACCGTCATAGCGAGCAAAATATTCGTCCGTACCTTGGCGGAATTTATCCTTGCCAAGCAAGGTCGCTATCATACGCACAATCTCCGCCCCTTTTTCATAAACAGTAACGGTGTAGAAGTTGTTAATCTCCACAAAACTGTCAGGACGCACAGGGTGGGCCAGCACGCCTGCGTCTTCTTTGAACTGATGAGCCTTTAAAAAACCCACGTCATCAATGCGTTGCACCGCAGGCGAGCGATGACTTGCCGAGAAACTTTGGTCTCTAAATACGGTAAAGCCTTCTTTTAGGCACAACTGAAACCAATCACGGCAGGTAATGCGATTACCCGTCCAGTTGTGAAAATATTCGTGAGCGATGACCGCTTTGACATGAAAACTTCGCTCATCGGTCGTGGTTTTTGGACTAGATAGCACGCAAGACGTGTTAAAGATATTTAAGCCCTTATTTTCCATTGCTCCCATGTTAAATTGCCCTGTGGCAACAATCATATAACGGTCAAGGTCATACGCCCGCCCATAATGCTCTTCGTCCCATTTCATGCTGTCTTTTAAGGCGGTCATGGCAACGTGGCATTTGTCAATGTCGGCAGACACGGCGTAGATTTCTAGGAGTACTTCACGCCCTTCACTGGTCGTATAATGGTCGCTCATCACCGCCAAATCCGCCACCACGCACGCAAACAGATAGCTTGGCTTTTTGGTTGGGTCGTGCCAGACGGCAAAATGTCTGTCATCGCCCACATTGCCTTTTTCTATCAAATTACCATTGGCAAGTAGCACAGGAAAACGTTTGTCCGCTTCTACCCTTGTGGTGTATTCAGTCAAAACGTCAGGGCGGTCAGGGAAAAAGGTAATTTTACGAAAACCCTCTGGCTCGCATTGAGTAACAAACATCAACTCATCGCCCGTACCCGACTGATATAAGCCTTCTAAGGCGGTGTTGGTTTGGGGATTAATCTTTACGTCAATGGCAACTTTGGCGGCGTCGGGGGCGTTGTGAATGGTTAGACTTTCACTGTCTAATGTGTAATCATCAGCCGTCAGTACTTTGTCATTGATACTGATGTTTAACAGTTCAAGCTCACGCCCTAGCAGGATAAGCTCGCCGTCATGCTCACGGTGCATGTTTAGCACGCTAGACACGGTGGCGTGGTCATCAAATACTTTGATATCCAGATAAATGTCTTCCACACGATAGACAGGTGGCGTGTAGTCTTTTAGGTAGATTTTTTGGGGCTCTTTATTGCTGTTGGTCATGGTTTATTCCTAGTTTAGGTTTGGATTTGAATTGATAAAATTAACACGTCATACTATCAAATTTTTACCATGAAAAAAAGACCGTTTCGCCCCCAAAATCGCCAATATGGTCATTATTTTGCCATCACTTCTCGCAAAACCCCAAAAACACCCAATTTTTCCGCCCAAATACCCCAAAAACAACCCTAAAATGACTTGCTAAGCCCATCAAATTTTGTCATTATAATGTATGATTTTCTCACATGATTTTGCAAATTGTCATTAAGTAGCAAACTGTGGTAAAATGATACAATCGTCAAAATAGTTTTATAAAATTCTTCAATCAAAGGAGCGTTTATGCTTACTTCTAAAATCTCAAAAGCCCTAGTATTGGCTTTGACTGCCAGCACTCTTGTGGTGACAGGCTGTGCCAGCCAAAAACCGAAATCGCAGGTCGTGGTCGCTCCCTTGGGCGGACATGGTGCCAACACTGGCTACACTGGCGGTGCTTTGGTTAATAACTCAGCCGACATCCAAAACGCTGCTCGCAACATGCAAGGCGTGGTGCATTTTGACTTTGACTCAGATGCCATCCGCCCTGATGCTGCCGCCATCTTAGACCAACAAGCCCAATTCTTGAACGCCAACCAAGGTGCACGCGTGCAAATCGCAGGTCACACCGATGAGCGTGGCTCTCGTGAATACAACATGAGCTTGGGCGAACGTCGTGCCGCTGCCGTGCGTGGCTACCTTGCCAGCAAGGGTGTGAACACCGCCAATGTTGAGATTCTAAGTTTTGGCGAAGAGCAACCTGTTGCCACAGGCTCAAACGAAGCCGCTTGGGCTCAAAACCGCCGTGCCGAGCTAAGCTACTAATTCGATTCGCTTTAAACATAAACCCAAATCTTGTGATTTGGGTTTATTTATGGCTTGGATTTGGTGGTTTGGTTTTTTGTGGCACTTTTTATGTTTTTATAAAAGGAATTTTATTTATGTTTTTATAAAAAACATCTTATCTTTCATCATCTTACAGTCAACCAAATTGAATTTTACCACAAAAACCGTGGTGCTTTTTCATTTTGTAGAGCACATCTTTTAACTGTATATTTTTAACTGCGTATAAGACAAAAATTCGCTTTTATCACTCAAAAAACACCCAGTAATTAGGTCGTGCCTACCCTTTATAACACTAGGGCGTGCCCACCATTGATAACATTTTTACAAAGTAAGATGAAAATTTAACGCTTTAATCTATTTTTGCATGAAAAATGGCTAAATCTTATTTTCCATTGCAAATACAAAAAGCAGGCACGCCCTAATAATTTCTCATTTTAATTGGGCGTTTAGCAAGATTATTTTTAAAAATTTTAACACAAACTCATGGTATGGTTTTCTTATAAAATTGTTGCATTATTGTTCTTTTTTAAATGATTTGTAAAGCCACTATCGCATTTGCAATGATTTTAACGTAGAATGTTTTTTATGTTGATTATTTTGATTAAAATCAATATCAATCTTTTTTAATCCATCAATTTTTAATTGATACATGAGTAAGGAGTTTTTATGAACCTGATTGACCATTTACAAACCATCGTTACCCCCAAAGTCTTATCCTTAATTGGCGAGCATGGCGGTGACGACAGTGCCAAAAGAAATGCATTGACAGGATTATTTGGGCTATTTGGCATGAATCTTGCCAACCCTGACATCGCTGCCCGAGTGCAAGCACTGACCCCCGAACAACTCGAAGATGGCAATCACGTTCTAAACACTGTCGTCCAAGACACCCAAGGCACCAGTCAAGTTAGCACCTTAAATAACGAGCTTGCTTCTGAACATGGACTGCCGAACACCACCACAGAAGCCCTAACCACCACCGCTGCACCACTCATCGTGCGTGAACTGAACACCTTGGCAGGATCAAGCTCCCTTGCCACCTTTTTGCAAGAAAAAGCGGACGACTTTGCTGGATTTTTACCCAACTGGGCAGAAAAATTGCTACCAGCAGGGCTACTGGCAGGTGTTGGTGCTTTGGGGGCAACACCGTCAGCAGACATCGCTACTGATGCCGCAAGCACGCCCGTGACACCAGTTACGCCAACCACTGAGAGCGCCTCAGAGCCTACTGCCGCCCATGTTAATGGTCAAGTAGAACCCATCAAAAAAGAAGAAGGTAGCTTCATGAAAGCCCTACTACCCATCATTGGTTTGGTGATTTTTGCAGGGCTGGCATGGCTTTTGTTGCGTGGTTGCCAAGAAAAACCCACCCCTGTGGCAGCACCTGTCACGCCCCCTGGCGAGACCGCCCCTGCCAGTGGTGCCGTCGCAGGTTTGACCCCTGCCACGCTTAACTTTGCCACCGACGAGACAGGTCAAGGCATCTACTCTTGCCGTGGCGAAGCAGGTAGCGAAGGTGTTTTTGCCAACATTCGCACCGCCCTGTCAGGCGTGTTTGGTGTCGCCGATGACACATGCCGTCTGAGTGTCAGCTCTGGTGTGTCAGACACGTTCCCTGCCAGCGAGCATTTGACTGACATCTTTAATCTCATGAAAGGCGTACCTAATGCCAGCGTAAGCATCAGCGACAAAACCATTCGCTTTAACGCAGCCCATGCTGATGACATCACCAAACTCATCGATGGCACCAAAGCACTCACTCCTGCCGACTTTGTGGTCGAAGCGGAGCCACAGCTTGACATCAACAGCGTTGTGACCGACAGCATCAATACCGCCAAAAACGCCATTGCAGGTCTGACCGACACATCTACCGCAGATGATTTAGTGCGTGCCTTGAACTTACAAATCATCAACTTTGCCAATGATTCAAGTGAGATTCCTGAGCAGAACAAAGAAATCCTTGACCTAGCAGCTGCCAAACTTGCTCAGTTGCCTGATGCCAGACTAACCATCACCGGTCACACCGACAGCAATGCTTCTCATGAGTACAACAAAACCTTGTCCGAGCAACGTGCCAAAGCCGTTCATGACTATCTAGTATCCAAGGGCGTACCTGATGAGCGTTTGGACATTTTTGGGGCAAGTTTTGACCATCCTGTGGCAACCAACGCCACCGAACAAGGTCGCTTCCAAAACCGTCGTATTGAGTTCACACTCATCCAAGACGGTGAGCAAATCGCTGCTGTTGGCAATGCACCGACCAGTCCTGCCACTGCCGTTGAAAACGCTCATGAGCATGCCAATGACACGCCCGTTGATGTTGTTCTAGACGAGATGGCAACTGATGAACCCACCACTGGCGTGGTCATCGCCGAACCTAGCGAAGTCGCCCCCGAGCAAAACAACTAATCGGTTTTGACAAAACCGTGATACAATAAAAGCCCAACATGTCAGTCATGCTGGGCTTTTATTGTTACTTTAAGAATACCAAATCATGCCTACCGTTGTCCTGTTTAACAAGCCCTATAATGTCCACAGTCAATTTCGCAAAGACCGTGACCAGATGATGACCCTTGCCGACTATTTTGATGACAAAAGTCTGCGTGTGGCAGGACGCTTGGACAAAGACAGTGAAGGACTGCTCGTTCTCACCGATAACGGCACGCTCAACCATTTCATCACCACACCACCCACGCACGGCAAAGCCAAATCATGGGGCAAGACTTATCTGGTGCAAGTAGAACACACCCCAACCGACGACCAACTTCACGCCCTGCGTACAGGTGTGACCCTAAAAGACGGTAAAACCCTGCCTGCCCATATCTTACACCTGGATGATGACAACCTACCCATTGATGTGTGGGACAGACATCCGCCCATTCGTGAGCGTAAAAATATCCCCACCGCATGGCTTATGATAACCATCTTTGAAGGCAAAAACCGCCAAATCCGTCGCATGACTGCCCACGTCGGTCTGCCCTGCCTAAGACTCATCCGCTTACAAATCGGCAGTGACAAGCTCGGCTGGCACGTTGGCGACTTAGCCGTCGGTCAAAGCAGGCGTATTCACATCAGCCATGATGAGCTGACACGAATACTGCGGGGCTGATTGGATAATCCTATTATCCAACACCCTATGATTTGAGCCATTTATCAAAAACAAACCACCCTTTTTCTTGATAGTCTGCCGTACGCACCGACACACTCTCATGTAGTGTTGGCGTGCCACGGGTCACGGTAAAGGTGCGAAGTTCATCACGGCGAAAGGCATGCACCACCACGCTGTCGGCATGGGTCAGTGCCGATTTTATGCCCACGCTACTGGCACGAATGCCATCTATCGCGATGATGACATCGCCCACCGACAGCCCTGCACCACTGGCGATACTGCCACGGTGTAAGTGCTTGATTTTCAGACCATCCCCACTCTCATCCACGCTCATGCCCCATGCCGTCTCGGTCTGCTCACTATCTAAGACCGCCCCAAACTCGCCCATGAGTGACACAAGTGGTAGCTCATCTGTACCCACAACATAGCGGTGATAAAAGTCCTGCCATGCGTCCGCCCCCATCATAGAGCTGATGACATCGCTAAGATTATCATCGGTCATGCCAAACCGCTTATCATCGCTCTGTTTGGATTTTTCATAAAAGGCTTTGATGACATCAAACAGGCGGTATCTACCCCCTGAGTGTTTTAACAAACTCAAATCCAAGCAGAGCGCCACCAACGCCCCTTTGTTATAATAACTCACGCTCTGATTGGCGGTATTCTCATCGGGGCGATACAGCTTTATCCATGTGTCAAAGCTAGACTCCGCCACGCTTTGGTGTCTGCGACCGTCCGTCTTGTGATAGCGGTTGATTTGGGCGGTGATGAGCTTAAAATAACTTGCCCTATCAATCACGCCTGAGACCAATAACATCAAATCATCCAGATAACTGGTAAAGCCTTCAAACACCCACAACAGGGGCGTGTAGGCTTCTGCTTGCAAATCACTGTCCATCATCACATCAGGACGCACCGACTTGACCCACCACGCATGAAAATACTCATGGCTACACAGCCCCAAAAACCGCTGATAAGACTCGCTTGGCACATCAGACTCGCCCACCGGCAAATCGGTGCGTGGCGTGATAAGGGCAGTTGAGTTGATATGCTCTAACCCACCATAATCACTGCCCGTGACCATCGTCATAAAGGTATAGTCAGCAAAAGGCACATCACCCAGTAAGTCAGCATAACTTTGGCAAATCTTTTGCACATCTGATGACAGCCTTGTCAAATCAGCACGGTGTCGCCCTGCGATAAAAAAGCGATGAGTCACCCCTTTGTCCGCCACCTGCACCGTAAAGTCAAACAGCGACTGCACCCCAAATTCAAAGGGATAATCATAATACTCAAAGGCTTCCTTGGGAGCGAGTGAATAGCCCACCCCCTGTTCATGCTCACGCAGGACATGGGGCAGACCGCAGGCGAGCGATGAGCCTTGATTTTTTGCCAAAAAGCTCTGTGGCACATGCAAATGCACCTGAGCAGACGCCCACTCATTATTTGATATCATCAAAAGGAGCGATGTAAAATTACCAAACAGTCGGCTGTCATCGACAAATGCCGTCCGCACCGACAAATCATGGCAGTACACTTCATAATGCACCGTTATCCGCCCCGCCTGCCCAATGCCAGCAAATTCATAACGGTTCTTGGCACTTTTGCTTGCCCGATACGCCTGCCCTGTCTCATCATAGGCGATGACTTTGGTGATGTTCTTGCTAAACTCACGCACCAAATAACTGCCTGCTATCCAAGTCGGTAGCCACAAACTAAGCCCGTCATCAGAACGTTCAATGTCCGCCACATCAAAGCTCATGATGACATCAACCAAATGCTCATGACATCGGGTAAAGTCAAGCACATAATGAATGGCAACATCCTGCTCGCTGTTCGTCTTTGGCAAATTAGGGGTTGTATTTAGGTGTGTCATTGTATTTACCTTATTAAACTCATCAAAATTGGTGTTGTTGTTTAAAAATATCTTAAAATTGCACATGCAAGAGATGACAAACATTGTCAAACAACATGTCGTCAGCTGACACCATTATAACAAAATTGATTTAAATCTGCTTTAATCGGTTTTTAAAAGATTTTTGTAACCAATGCCCAACATTTGCCAAAACTTTGCTATAATAGCCCTTGATTATCGGTAATGACACCCCATTTACTGATAAACATTTTTCACTTTTATAGGAAAATTTCATGTCAATGATTGCAAATGACACCGTTGTACGATTCAACTACACTCTAACCAACAGTGACGGCGACGTGCTTGATAAATCAAATGGCGAACCACTTGCCTACTTGCACGGTCACCACAACATCATCCCTGGTCTTGAAGTCCAAATGGAAGGCAAAGGTGCAGGCGATAAGTTCACCGTGACTGTTGCCCCCGAAGATGCTTATGGCGAGTACCTTGCCGAAGCTGTCCAAGAAGTGCCACGGGCAAATTTCCAAGGTGTTGAAAACATCGAAGTTGGCATGCAATTTCAATCACAAACTGACGACGGTCATGTCATGCTTGTGACTGTCAAAGACGTGAATGATGACGTGGTGGTCGTGGACGGCAACCATCCATTGGCTGGCGTGACTTTGACGTTTGACGTTGAAGTGGTTGATGTGCGTGAAGCCACTGCCGATGAGATTGCTCACGGTCATGCACACGGTGTGGGCGGTCATCATCACTGATTGGCTCATCATTTACAAAACCCAAACGTTTGCTTTGGGTTTTTTGTTTTTTAAAGGATTATAATAAGCATTTTTCAATAGACTTCTTTCCAAACCCTGATTTTTGTAGATTTTTAAAAACTTCAACCCCAATACTTATAAGGGTTTATTTTTAGTTTGGAAAGAGATTTAATAAAGATACACCCAACCAACTTGATATTTACCACAGGTTTGTAGGGGCGCGTTGAACACGCCCTTTATGATATTATTTTACAAGGCGTGCACAGCATGCCCCTACATCCAAATATCGTTGTGTTTGTAGAATTTTAAAGTTTCTTGGTGTAATTCTACAAACTGGGCAAACAGTAGCGAATATAACGCCCAAAACTCAAGACATTACATAGGGCAAATTGCAATTTTCCCCACAAATCCATCCAAAAATATCATCAATTAGCCATATAAAATTTAGGGCGTGTTGAACTTTGGTATTTGCAATGAAAAATGAGAAAAATCGCCCGTTTTTCAAGGAAAAAACGCAGGTTGATAGTTATTCTATCAGACAAGTTTTTGACGCAGAAAAACAAGATTTAGCCATTTTTCATGCAAAAATTGATTGAAACATTAAATTTTCATCTTATTTTATAAAAATGTTATCAATGGTAGGCACGCCCTAACAAAGGTATTTTTATGAAACGCTTAACTTCTCTATTTATCATCACCACCCTGCTAAGTGCCTGCTCTGCCCTGCCTGATAGCACAGCCACCCATTCCACCACCCAAGCCACGGCAGATGTCGCTCATGGGTCATCAGATGACACCGCACACCATCTAACCCATCTTAGCCAAGAGTGGCGACTGACCGCCGTGCAAGGCGTGGACTATCAAGGCAGACCTGTCGCCACACTTGATTTGACCGACCCTGCCAAAGCCAGTGGGCATGCAGGGTGTAACACCCTAATGTTTGGCATCAACGACATCCATGATGACACCCTACACATCAGCTCGGTGGCATCCACTCGCATGGCGTGCCCTGACATGGCGTTAGAGCAGATACTAGGACAACTGTTGCCCACGCTCACGCATTATAAAGTCAGTGCCACCGACCTAATGCTCTCTAACAGCCAAGGTCAAGCGTTGTATTTTAAGGCGGTAAGATAGCCCAAAATTGGCAACGTGTTAAGATGACCACCAAGTCATTTTTTCATCAAAATCACACGCTTTTATCTGCCTTGTGCTACAATACCCCAAGCCATCGCTTGTATCAACAGCACAAGGACAGCCATGACCACATTTTTTAAAGGCAAATTTCTAAAAAGCAAACCCGCCCACACTCACGCCGATGATACACCCTATCCGCATATTTTTCGTCCGCTGGACTTGGGCTTTACCACCCTAAAAAACCGCATGGTCATGGGGTCGATGCACACAGGACTTGAAGACAGATTTTTTAATTATGGTAAGCTCGCTCGCTACTTTGAAGAGCGTGCCAAGGGCGGTGTCGCACTCATCATCACAGGCGGTACCTCGCCCAACCGTGAAGGTTGGCTCACCCCCTTTGGCGGAACGCTAAACCACACCGCCGACATCATTCATCACGCCCGAGTTACCCGAGCGGTACATAAGCACGACACCAAAATTCTCTTACAAATCCTACACAGCGGACGTTATGGCTATCAGCCCTTTGTGGTCGCCCCAAGCCCCATCAAGTCGCCCATCTCGCCCTTTAAGCCCCGCCAAATGTCCGCCAAAAACATCAAGGCAACCATAGACGACTACGTCCACACCGCCAAACTTGCCAAAAAAGCAGGCTATGACGGCGTGGAAATCATGGGCTCCGAAGGCTATCTCATCAACCAATTCTTATCCGCTCGCACCAACCAACGCACCGATGATTATGGCGGTAGCTTAGAAAACCGAGCCCGATTTGCCCTAGACATCGTCAAGGCGATTCGTGGGGCAGTTGGTGCTGATTTTATCATCAGTTTTCGCTTATCGATGTTGGAGCTTGTTGAAGACGGTGCGGTCATGGCAGACGTCATTAATCTTGCCACATGGTTGGAGTCGGCAGGGGTAACGCTCATTAACACCGGTATCGGCTGGCATGAAGCCCGCATTCCCACCATCGTAACAAGCGTGCCACGAGCGGTTTTTGTGCGGTTTAGCCAAGCGGTCAAAGACGCCATCAATATCCCCGTCATCGGGGCGAACCGCATTAATATGCCTGACACGGCAGAGACGATGTTGGCAAATGGACAAGTGGATTTGGTGCAAATGGCACGCCCCTTTTTGGCGGACGGTGCGTGGGTACAAAAAGCCCAAACTGGCAATGCCCATCTCATTAACACCTGTATCGGCTGTAATCAAGCCTGTCTTGACCACACTTTTGCTGGCGAGCGAGCGACTTGCTTGGTCAATCCACGAGCGTGTTTTGAGAGCGAATACGACATTCGCCCCGCCAAAAAAGTGAAAAAAATTGCCGTCATCGGGGGCGGTGTCGCTGGCATGACGGTTGCCGTTACCGCAAGCGAACGTGGACATGACGTAACCATCTTTGAGCGTAACAGCACGCTTGGCGGTCAGTTTAATTTTGCCAAAGTTATCCCTGGTAAAGAAGAATTTTTTGAGACCATTCGCTACTATCGCAACATGATAGAAAAGTTAAACATAAAAGTTCAATTAAATCATGAAGTTAGCGATGAATTCTTAAAAAATAGCAACTTTGACGACATCGTCATCGCCACAGGGGTCGTGCCACGCAAAGTGCGATTTGACGGCACCGACTTGCCACAGGTCATGACCTATGCCGAACTGCTCTCGGGACAAAAGGTCGCCGGCGAGCGAGTGGCGGTACTCGGAGCAGGCGGTATCGGCTTTGACGTGGCAGAGTTTTTGGCACATGGGGGCGTAATTGCCAAAGACGTCCATGACCCCACTTACCGCCCCACCGCCCAAAGCCCTGATGAGTTTTTTGCTCAATGGGGCGTAAACCCTGAGCCATACTATGACAGCCAAGGCGGACTTGCCAAACCCGCCCCCACACCAAGCCACCGCCAGATTTATCTACTCCAACGCAGTGAAGGCAAGCTCGGCAAGGGCTTAAACAAAACCACCGGCTGGGTACATAAAGCAGTCATCAAGCAAGCCGGCGTTATCCAAATCGCAGGGGCAACGTACGACAAAATCACCGATGAAGGCTTGTGGATAACGGTCAATGGACAAGCCCAACTGCTCCGTGTGGACAGCGTGGTGTTGTGTGTGGGGCAAGAGTCGGTCAATGAACTCATGCCAAAACTGGGCGACACCCCCAAAGCCCACTATCACATCATTGGCGGAGCAAAAAACGCCCAACGCCTAGATGCCAAACGAGCGATTAGAGAAGGGTTTTTATTGGGGATTCATTTGTAGTTGAGAAAGATAATAAAATGTTATATAATCTCATAAAATCCATCATAACTTTGGGGTATTATATGACTTTTTTAAAAACTACTGCCATCGCCATGCTCACACTCAGCATGGCATTGACCGCCCACGCCCATGTGACCGTGCGTAATTTTGCCAATGGCGTGGACAGTTTGTCAGGCAAATCCGACAGCTTTCGCCTAAACGTCCCCACCAATCGCCACAAAGCCATTACCCAAGTGGAATTTGTCGTGGCGGACGATGTCAAGCTCCTATTCATCCACCCTGTGCCAAACTGGACGTACACCACCACCAAACGAGCCAATGGCGACATTGATAAGGTCATTTACACAGGGCGTATGGAAGCAGGTGAATTTACATCCTTTCCATTCATCGCCAAAAACCCCGCCAAGGGTGACATTACCGTCAAATACAAAGCCTACATCACCTACGAAGATGGCGTGGTCGTGCCATTTGACGGGTCAGCGGACGCTCACGGCTATCAGCCCACCATACTGTTAAAATAAATTAAGACCCATGAAAGCCACTCATCAGTGGCTTTTTATTATTTTATTACTTAACCCGAATAAACGCCACATCAATGTCCTGTGTTGGCACAAAATTATTTTCAATCACTTCAAATTTGCCCTGCCCCACCTTTCTCACCTTGCCTTTGCCCGCCCAACAAAACGACACAATCTCATCGCTATCACGCTCGATAGTGAGTTTAAACCGCTCAATCGGTTTTGCCCAATTCGCCCCTGTGGTCAGCACATAACCCAATGCCGAATAAGACAAAGGGTGCGTGCCTGATTTTTTATCCAAATTTTGCCGAGTGGCTTTATCCAAACAAAAATTACTGTCTAGACTTTCATCGAAAAAGACCCCACCACCCACCATAGGGCGATAGCTGTGGTTGATGCGAGTAATGGCATTAGCTTTAAATGTTTGCGTCCATTCATAGATTGCCTGCGATTTCCAATGCGTGTCTTTTTCGGTGATAAGGCGGTATAACGTTGGGTGCTTGCACGCTCGGATTTTGGCGTATATATTGGACAAACTGTCGTCATAATTGGCATGATGATATGCAGACAAAATCTCTTTATCCGAAAAACCGCATTGCCTAAATGCGTCCGTTACATCAAGCTCTGATTGCTCATCATGCCCTTTATATAAAAAAGCTCGCACGTGCATTTTTGGAGTAATGGCTTTGCCGTTCGCCCACACCTTAAAGCTGTTAAGCGTTGTCTCTGTGTCCGCAAAATCCCCATCGTATTGAATGCTCATCTTTGGCAAGGGAAACAGCACCGTTTGGCGAATGTCTTTATTGGTTAGGTTTTTAAATTCATACGCTACTTTGATGATGTCTTTACTGATATACAAATCTTCACTTTTCATGGCGATATTGGGATTTTTGATGTACGCCACCCCACCCACGCCCACATAGCCTGTACTGTCGTTGGCATGGACTGTGATACTTGATAATAGTAGTGCCAATAAGGAAAATTTTAACCGTTTCATGATTTATCCTAATTTATCCTAACAAAAAGGTGTATAATGACCGTATTATCTTGCTATCTTTTAATAATTCTGTCAAGTTTATCAAGGCTAAAATATGTCAAATTACACCTTTAACCGCACTTTTCCCCATACCCGTCTACGCCGTTTGCGTGTCTCGGACGGCATTCGTGAGATGGTTGCTGAAACTCATCTAAAACCTTGCCATCTTATCGCCCCTGTGTTTGTCATTGAAGGGCAAAACCAACGCCAAACCATCAAAAGTATGCCAAACATTGAACGGCTATCCATTGACCTACTTATCGGGCATTGCAAAGAGCTGTATGAGACCGGCGTACGCATGGTAGATATTTTTCCTGTGATTGACCCTGCCCTAAAATCCCCCAATGGCGATAACGCCTACGACCCCAATACCCTTGCCGTGCGTGCCATCTCTGCCATCAAGGATGCCTGCCCTGAGCTTATCGTCATGACTGATGTCGCCCTAGACCCCTACACCACGCACGGTCAAGACGGTATCATTGATGAATCAGGCTATGTGATTAACGACATCACCACCGAAGCACTCATCAAACAAACACTCGCCCACGCTCGGGCAGGGGCAGACGTCATCTCGCCATCGGACATGATGGACGGTCGCATTCGTGCCATGCGTGATGCCCTGGAAGCGGACGGTTTTGTCAATACCGCCATCATGGCGTATTCTGCCAAATACGCCTCCGCCTACTATGGACCTTTTCGTGATGCGGTCGGCTCATCAGGCAACCTAAAAGGACATAAAAAACAATACCAAATGAACCCTGCCAACCGAGACGAAGCCTTACATGAGGTCGCCCTTGACATCAAAGAAGGGGCGGACATGGTCATGGTAAAACCCGGTCAGCCCTATCTGGACGTGGTGCGTGAAGTCAAAGACAACTTTGGCGTACCAACCTTTGCCTATCAGGTGTCAGGCGAATACGCCATGCACATGGCAGCCATTCAAAACAGCTGGCTCACCGAAGCGGTCATCTTAGAGAGCCTTATCGGATTTAGGCGGGCAGGCTGTGATGGGATATTAAGCTATTTTGCCCTACCTGCCGGGCGGATGCTTGCTGAGATTTAAAAATTTGCTAACTTTATGATTTTATGCCACTTTTATGTTTAAAGTGGCATTTTATGATGGGTATATTTGGATTATGTTAAATAACTTTAATCCCACACCCTGTGCTTAACTTTGTATCAGTGATTGACTTACCAAGGGCGTATCACACGCCCTTTTCTTTTATCTCTGTTATCCGCCTTGCTAGTTATGAGCCAACGCATCCACAGGATTAAGCCTTGACGCATTACGAGCAGGCAAAAAGCCAAACACAATGCCGATGAGCGTTGAGCAGACAAAGGCAACCACGATAGATAGGGGTGAGTAAATCACGCCCACGCTGTCGCCCCCAAATTTATTGATAAGACTACCCACACCAAAGGCAAGCAGAATTCCCAAAACACCGCCCAAGATACACACCAACACCGCTTCTATCAAAAATTGTCCCAAAATATCCGACTGCCTTGCCCCGACTGCCATACGCACGCCAATCTCGCTCGTGCGTTCGGTAACCGACACAAGCATGATATTCATCACGCCAATACCGCCCACGATAAGCGAGATAATCGCAATCGATGAGATAAGCATGGTCATGGCGGTGGTGGTGGATTGCACCGTTTCTTTGATGCTGTCGGTGTTCATGATGTTAAAATCGTCCGTGCCGTGCCGTGATTTGATAAGCTCGGATATGGCAGTCTCGGCAATGGCGGACGGTGTGTCATCATCAATCAGCACGACAAAGCGGTCAACCGTATTTTTGCCAAGCATACGATACATGACGGTGGTATAAGGCAGATAGACGGTGGGCGAGTTGCTGGTGCGGGCAAAGGACGATGTTTTTTCGGACAACACGCCCACGATACGGGCAGGGACGTTGCCGATGAGCAGGGTTTGCCCGATAGGGTTGCCTTCGCTGTTAAAATAGGTCTTATAGGCGTTTTGGTCGATGATGACATCTTGGGCGGACGTGGCGACACTGGTTTCATCAAACATCTGCCCCATAGCCAATTTTTCGCCTGTAACGGACAAATAATCCTTACCCACGCCCGTTACTGTGCCTGTCGTGTCTTGGTTTTGGTAGCGGATATTGACCGATTTGTTTACCATGGGGCTGACCGACACGGCATAGGGCTGGTCGGCAACGGCTTGGGCGTCCGCCACGGTGAGATTATCTCGTCCAAACCGCCGTCTGGGGTCGCCAAAGGGATAGCCGTTCATCACGGTAATGGTGTTGGTGCCCAGGGCGTTGATGTCGGCTAGGATTTTGGCTTGTGAGCCTTGCCCTAGCCCCACGATAGAGACGACAGAAGCGATACCGATGATAATCCCAAGCATGGTTAAAAGGGTTCGCATTTTATGGGCTTTCATGGCATAGATAGACATTTTAAAGGCTTCTTTTAGGCGGTCTATCACGCCAAATAGGGCGTTTTTTGAGTCAAAGGTGTTTTTGCTAATAGGGCTTAAAACCGTTCGTGGTGAGCTTGTTGAACCATGACGGTTTTCCTTGTCCCGCAGGCATGGCTCAGGGCGAACGGAAAACTTAGAAGTATCAGCAAGTTTGTCATCAGTATAATAATCAGCAATGATATGCCCGTCCTTTAACTCAATCACTCGCTCGGCTTGGCTTGCCAAACTCGGGTCGTGCGTTACCATGATAATGGTGTGTCCGTCATCTTTTAGGCGGTGCAAGATGTTCATGACTTCCTTGCCAGAGCCACTATCCAACGCCCCTGTCGGCTCGTCTGCTAGGATAATATCACCCCCATTCATCAAAGCCCTTGCAATAGAAACACGCTGTTGCTGACCGCCTGAGAGCTGATTGGGGCGGTTGGTGGTTTTCTCGCCCAAGCCTAATTGGGTAAGTAGCTCGGTGGCTCGCTCACGCCTTTTGGTGGTGTTCATGCCTGCATAGACAGCAGGGACGGCAACATTGTCAAGGGCGTTGATGTCGCCCAAAAGATGATAACGCTGAAAAATAAAGCCAAAATGCTCACGTCTAAGTTTGGCAAGCTCTTCACTATCCATGTCGTCCACAGATTTGCCAAAAATGGTATAGCTTCCGCTTGTGGCTTTGTCAAGACAGCCCATAATGTTCATGAGCGTGGATTTGCCTGAGCCTGATTGCCCGATGATAGCAACCATTTCGCCTTGATAAAGCGTTAAATCAAGCCCATGCAAAATACGAATGGTGGTGTCGCCAGCAGGGAACTCACGCACTAGGTTTTTGATTTGTATGAGTGGGATTTTCATCACGCCCCCTTAACGCATGGGCGGACGGTTTTGGCGTTGTCCGCCTTGACCTGCTTGACTTGCTTCGCCAATCACAACTTTGTCGCCAGCGTTTAGCCCTGATTTGATTTCGGCATTGACACGGTTATTTAGCCCCACTTGCACGTCCACAGGCTTGGCAATGCCGTCCACCCCAACCACTTGCACGCTGTATTTGCCCTTGCCCCCTTTTAGGGCAGATGACGGTATGGTGAGTACGTTTTTGACCGAATTGGTGATGATATTGACCTGTGCGGTCATGTCAATGCGAAACTTGCGTTCGGCATTATCCACGTCCAAGTAGCCGATATAATACACCGCCGAGTCCGTGCTACTGGTCGTGCTGATGTTCTCGGGGGCAGGTTCTACGCCTGCCAGCGTGGTGTCAAACTGCTGTTCGGTGTTGCCAATGATGTTAAAGCGAGCAGGCATTCCCGCACTCACGTTTACCACGTCTGCCTCGCTAATTTGGGCGTTAATGCGGACACGACTAAGGTCGGCAAGCGTTACAATGGTCGGGGCGGACTGCATGGCATTGACCGTTGTGCCTTCTTTTTGGGTAACGGAGACGACCGTACCGTCCATAGGGGCAACAATGGTGGTGTAACTTAAATCTTCGGTGGCGGTAGATAAGTCATTTTGGGCTTTGTTAATGCTTGCTCGCTGGCTTTGGATATTCGCCTGTGCGGTGGCAACGTCATTTTTGGCGTTTTGCACGTTTGCCCTTGCCACTTGGACATTGGCACGAGCGACTTCTACCGCACTTTGGGCGTCATCATAATCTTGGCGACTGATTGCGTCAATTTTTAAAAGACTCTCCAAGCGAGCAAAGGACTGTTCGGCTTTTTTGAGTTCGGCAAGGCGTGCTTGTAAGGTCGCTTCTGAGCTTGCCACATTGCCTTGACTGGACGCCAGATTGGCTTGGGCTTGGGCAAGGCTCGCCTCAGCTTGTTGTAAATTGGCATTGGCATTAGATACCGTATTTTTTTGTTCCACTTGGTTAATTTGGGCTATTAGGTCGCCTTTTTTGACTTCATCGCCCACGTCCACATACAGCTTGACAATCCGCCCTGACACCTGAGCCCCCACGTCCACGCTTTGAATGGGCTTGACTTTGCCTGACGCCATGACCGTGTTTTCAATATCGCCCATGACCGCATCGGCAGTCAGATAAGACGGTGGGGTTTCTTTGGGCTTAAAAAAATAATAGGCAAGGACAATAAGTGCAATGGTAATAATGGCAACGATAAGCCATTTTAGGGGGAATTTGGATTTTTTGGCGGTGGACATGGTTTTTTTCCAAAAAAAATAGCAGAATAGAGATTAATTTTAAAAAAATTGGTATTTTTAAAAATGGGTAAATGGTTAGGGTGTGTTGAACTTTGGTATTTGCAATGAAAATCACGAAAAATCGCACGTTTTTCAAGGAAAAAACTTGAGGCTGTGAGTCTTCCATCAGACAAGTTTTTGACTTCGAGCCACAAGATTTAGCCATTTTTCATGCAAAAATTGGTTGAAATTGTCAAGTTCTCATCTTATTTTATAAAAATGTTATCAATGGTAGGCACGCCCTAATTAATATTGATAAAAAAATAAAGTTTTTAAATTTGACATGGTTAGTGATAGGCTTGCAGAATAAATAACAATTTGCCCTGTGTTATGATTAATTTTTAAACAATTCATTTAGTTCTAATTTTATGAGCTTTACATTTATCTTAAAAATTGTCTTAAAAAATCTAAATTTAACCAATGTAATTTTTAAAAACCCAACAGTCATTATAAAATTTTTGTTTTAAACAACAATTAAACCCTAAGTATTTTTTATAAATTTTTATGGTGAAATGGTAACGTTTTGTAATTAATAATGTCCGCCATTTACCCTTGCCTTGCCCCCACCCCACACACCGACAGCACCAAATCGGTCAGCAGTTGCCACACGTCTTTATCACTCACGCCCTTGATTGCCTTATCAATGGCATAGACATCGGACAGCCACCGTCCGCCCTGCCCGTGCAGTCGCCGTGCCGTCTGCTCGTAGATGTATGCCTTGCTTTGCCAAATACCCAGCTCGCTTGGGGCTTTACCTGCCTGAATTTGCAGAATCAGCCGTACATCTTTGGCAATCGCCCACAGCACAATGCTTGGGGCGGTGTCGGTGCGTTTTAGGTGATGTAAGATAGCAAGGCTTTTTTGGGCATCTCCTGCAAGTATGGTATCCGACAGATGAAACACAGTAAAATCCGCCCCGTCCACAAGCGACCGTTCTAGCTCGTCCACGCCAATCATCTGCCCATGCGTGTATAAAAAGGACGTCCGCCACAGGGTCTGATATGCCGACAGCAGATGATGTTCGGTGTGTGATAGGAGCATTTGCCACGCATCAGGGCTTAGGATTAGCCCCAGCTCTTGGGCTTTGGCGGTCAAAATGTCAGTACGCACTGACTCATTATAGACATTACCGTCAATGATAAGCCCTTGATTGTCAAAGAGTTTTAGGGCTTTGGTGGCAAGTGATTTTTTGTCTTGCTTGGGCAGGCACCAGATGAGATGATTGTGGCTATGCCCGCCTGCCACGTCATCAGCAAAGGCAGTAAGGCGAGCGATTGCCTTAGTGTCGGGCTTGTGATTGCCTGTAACTATCAAGGCGGTACTGTCGCCAAACAGCGATAAGTCATTTAGCTCGGCGACCACGTCCAGCCATGATTTGGCGGACGACAGCTCCATGCGTTTGATGAGTTGGTTATTTGCCGACCATTGGGGGCGACAGGCGTCAATGAGCCATTGGTGCAGAAGTGGCTCATCACTGTGCATGACCCACAGCCCCTGTGTGGGCGTGGTGTTGTCGTTTTTGAGATGATGAAAAAGCGGTAAAAATCGCTGTTGCACGGTCTGCTCGCTTAGCGTGCCATGGCTCGGTAACGCTCGGCAATGCGTTCGCCTAGCTGGTCATAGAGCCAGCCCCTACTCTCTTCGCCCTGCTGGTCAAGCGTTACCACGCTCGCTTCATTATATTGATAGCTTTGCTCCACTTGCATGGGGGCAGTGGTGGTTTTTGTGCCAACGATGATTTTGACGTCCGCACTTAGTACCAGACGAATCTCAGTCAAAGTGCCGACCAACTCATAACGGCGAAACCGCAAGTTATCTACACGGATTTGATTGGTGCTAAGCCCTGTTTTTAGGTGCATAAGCTCCAAATGCTTGGTCATGGCTCGTTTTAGGTGCAAGTTTTCTTGGCTGTCATCCAGGCTTAACTGCACGGTCTGATAAGCAGGGGCTATTTGTAAGCTTTCGCCTGTCCCACGCAAGGCAAATCCGCACCCCGATAAAGTTAGGGTAGATAAGACGGCTAATGCTAACAATGGAGCGGTTAAAAATTTTGGCATGGTTGTCCTTTTTGTATCATATCATATCAAATCACTTCACAAAATACGCCACACCAAAACCCACCCAATAAATCGCCACTGCCAAAATCACCGCCGTAATCACACTTGCGATATTACGCACGACAGGCGGGGCAATGCTGGTTTGGGTGGTGTTTTCATCACGCACAGTGCTTTCGCTTTCTGCCTTTAAATAGCCCAGTCGAAGCACGGCATGAATAACGATAAAGACGGCAATGACCGCCCAATGAATTTGCAAAAATCCCACGACCAAATTGGCTAAAATGGCAATGTTGGATAATAGGCTAAACAGTTTGGTTTTTGGCATAATACAAAAGAGTTAATGAATGATTTTAAATAATATTGGTTTATTTTATCAACATTGATTGGCGTGTTCATGAGTGTGTAGGGGCAAATTACATTCGCCCTGTGATATGGTAAATTCTATTCAAAACAAAACAAAGGTTTTCCGTTCGTGGTGAGCTTGTCGAACCATAACGGAAAACCGATTCACCCGCAGGCATAGCTCAGGGCGAACGGCTTTTTTGTATGGTTTTGATATGAATTGAGTATAATTTCACGCATTTATTTGATTAAATGGTTTAAATGGCATTGCTTATCAGTAAATTTCAATGTTTGTAGGGATAAATCACATTTGCCCTGTCAATGTCTTGGCTTTTGGGCGAATTGCAATTCGCCCCTACAATGGCTAACTTTTAAAATTTACCTTGATTTAACAATGCCAAAATTTATTAAACAACCACACTCACGAGTTTATTAGGCACCACAATCACTTTTTTGGGTTCGCCTGTGATAAACTTGGCAACGCCCTCATGCGATAGAGCCATTTGTTTAATGGTGTCGTTGTCCGTGCCTGTCGGTACGTCAATCTCGCCACGCACTTTGCCATTTACTTGCACTGCCATGACAATGCTGTCGCTCACCAGAGCCGATTTATCAAGTGTTGGGAAGGTAAGCGTGCGACTGTCAAACCCAAACACTTCTAGCAAATGCTCGCCAACGTGCGGAGCGTATAGTGATAGGATTGTCAAAAGCGTGATAATGGCTTCATGACGTACCGCCAAATCGCCACCGTCTGCTACATCAAACGCCCCAATGTCATTGGCAAGCTCCATAAGGGACGATACAGGCGTGTTCAGAGCCAAATGTTCGCCCAAGGCGGTGTCAATTCTGGCAATGGTCTCATGGGTCTTACGGCGTAAGGCTTTGGCGGATTTGGATAGGCTGTGGTTTGCCACGTCTAGGGCGGATTTTTCCACATTAGCAATCGCAGTCAAATGCTCATCGGCAAGTCGCCATACTTTTTTGACAAAATTATAAGGACCTTTTAGGGCAGAGTCTGACCATTCTAGCGTTTGGTCAGCAGGGGCGGTAAACATGGTGTACAGTCGTACTGTGTCCGCTCCGTATTCGCCCATGATGGTCTGTGGGTCCACGCCGTTGTTTTTGGACTTTGACATTTTTTCAATTTTGCCAATGGTAACAGGCTCGCCGTCCGCTATCAGCACCGCTTCGTTGCCACGCACTTCCACTTCATAAGGGAAATAGTAGGTTTTTGAGCCGTCCGCCTTTTCACGATAAAAAGTGCCAGCCAATACCATGCCTTGTGCCAATAGGTTTTCAAAGGGTTCAGCCCCCTTAACCAAGCCTTCATCACGCATGACTTTATGGAAAAAGCGAGCGTACAATAGGTGCAAAATGGCGTGTTCAATACCGCCCACATATTGATTGACTGACAGCCATTTGTCCGCCCCTTGTCTGCCGACCATTTGGGTGTCATCGTGGGGCGTGGTAAAGCGTTGGGCGTACCAGCTACTCTCCACAAAGGTGTCAAAGGTATCGGTCTCACGCTCGGCAGGTTGTCCGCATTTTGGACAGGTGCAGTTCACAAATTCGGGTATTGATTTTAAAGGATTGCCACGACCGTCAGGCACGACATTGGTAGGTAGCACCACAGGCAAATCGCTCTCAGGCACAGGCACCGTTCCACAGTACTGACAGTTAATCATCGGAATCGGACAGCCCCAGTAGCGTTGGCGAGACACGCCCCAATCACGCAGGCGGTATTGAATGGTTTTTCTTCCTAGATTTCTATTGCCTACAATCTCAGCAACTTTATCAAAGGCTTCTTGGAAATTTAGCCCATCAAGCTCGCCACTATTAACACAACGACCATATTCCCCAAATGTGTCCTGCCATTCATTAAAATCCAACACAGGAATCTCAGAAACCATTGTATTGATAATCTGTTCCAGTGGTAATCCAGACAGTCTTTTAGCTCGCTCTTCTTCGGTTTCGGTTTCTTCTACATCAAAACCCATAAGTCGAGTATAAACACGCCCTTTATCAAAACACGCAACCGTTTCAGCAGAACGCCAATCTTTTGGCATAATGACTGGCTTGATTTCTAAATTATACTTTTTAGCAAATGCAAAATCACGCTCATCATGAGCAGGCACGCCCATGACCGCCCCCGAGCCGTAGCTCATGAGAACATAGTTAGCAACCCAAATCGCCACATCTTCGCCCGTTACAGGGTGCTTGGCAAATAGCCCTGTATCCATGCCCACTTTTTCGGCTTTGGCAAGCTCACTTTCGGCAACCGAGCCTTGTTTGCATAACCTGCAAAATTTGGCAATTTGTTCGTTTTGGCGAGACGCATACTGGGCAAGCGGGTGTTCGGCTGATACCGCAAGATAGCTTACGCCCATGATTGTATCAGGGCGAGTGGTAAAGACGGTGAGTTTGTCCGCTTGTCCGTCTAGCTCATAGGTAAAATCCAGCTCCATGCCATGACTTTTGCCAATCCAGTTGTGTTGCATGGTTAGGACTTGTTTTGGCCATTTGTTTTCTAACAGTTTTAAATCGTCAAGCAGTTCGTCCGCATAGTCCGTGATTTTAAAATAATACATCGGAATATCACGTTTTTCAACGACCGCCCCCGACCGCCAGCCACGACCGTCTATGACTTGTTCGTTGGCAAGGACGGTGTTGTCCACAGGGTCCCAGTTTACGGTGGATAACTTTTTATATACCAAGCCTTTTTTGTAAAGCTGTAAAAATAGCCATTGCTCCCATTTATAGTACTCAGGATTGCAAGTGGCGAACTCACGAGACCAGTCAATGGAAAGACCTAGCGATTTTAATTGCCCACGCATATGCTCAATGTTGGACATCGTCCACGCATGGGGGGCAACTTCGTTGTCAATGGCAGCGTTTTCAGCAGGCAAGCCAAAAGCGTCCCAACCCATAGGTTGCATGACGTCATAACCCTTTTGGCGATAGTAGCGAGACAACACGTCCGTAATGGCGTAGTTACGAACGTGTCCCATGTGGAGCTTACCGCTTGGGTAGGGGAACATGGAGAGCATATAGCGGGTGGGTTTGCCGTTGTCGTTGTTGTCCGTGTGGTAGCGGTTGTCGGCTTGCCATTTGGCTTGCTGGGCTTGTTCAATGGCTTTAAAATCGTAATCGTTTAGGCTCATGATAGGCTAACTCAAAAATAAAAAATTTAACACGCTATTATAGCCGATTTTTGTTATAATTTGCCAATATTTTGTAAAGCGAGACACCCCCATGACGACCATTTATGGCATAAAAAACTGCAACACCATGAAAAAAGCGTTTGATTTTTTAAATCAAAACGGCATAACCCATGAGTTTTTTGATTATAAAAAGTCGGTATTAAGCCAAGATGACTTCGCCAAATTTGTGGCAACCTTTGGCGAAAAAGTCATCAACAAACAAGGCACAACCTATCGTAAACTGGACGATACCGCCAAAAACACCCTTGCTAGTGGCGATGTATCCGCCATGTATGAGATAGTCAAGGACAACCTTAGCGTACTAAAACGCCCGATTGTGATGGGTGATGGCGTGGCGTTGATTGGCTTTGATGAGAGTAACTGGAAAGAAATGTTTGGTAAATAACAACCGCCCATCGCTGACAGGACAGATGGCGTCAATCATCGGACTTATGGGCATATTACCATCGCCCATAAGCCCTTTTGATGAATTGATATCTTGTTCGTCTATTGTGATACGTGTGTGTATTTACGTATTTTTACCACGTGTTTACACCATAGACCTCTAACACCAAGAGAGTGCTAGAATTTGAGGATGTGTATCAATATGGATTTTCAAGCCACTTTTTCTCAATTTCAGCAATCTTGCCACTGGCAATAAGTTTATCAATACCTTCATTAATCATGCCGATAAGTTCATCTTTGCCTTTGCCAGCGACAATAACCTGAGCAGATTGTGGATTGCTTTCGGTTTCATAGGCAATAATATGTGTTTTAACTTCTGGGTATTTGACGGCAAAATATTCCAGCAGTTGCTTATCTTCACCGATGGCATCTGTCTTGCCCTGTGCTAGCGACTTAAAGGTTAAAAATGTGCTTTGATTCTCATGTATGGTTGCTGTCGGCACAGCTGTGGAGATGTCTTGGCATTGTTTTGCTCCAGTCATACAATCAAAACGCTTGCCTCCCAAATCAGACAGTGACTGAATGCTTGGATCTACCACCATGATCGCAGATGGTACATGTAAATATTTCTTGGATAGGGTATAAGCCTCATTACGCTCATCATTATATGACACCCCAGAAATTGCCAAGTCATTTTTACCAGCACCAACACTGGGCAACATGTCTGCCCATGACATTGTCTCAAACTTTATATCAAAACCCTGCACCTCTCCAATAGCCTTGATAATTTCAATATCCATACCAATCAAGTTACCTTTCTCATCCAAATAACTAAATGGCGGTTGCACTCCTGTGGTAGCTACTTTGATTTGATAGTTTGTGGACGATTTGTCAGCATTGGCTTTTTGCACGCTATTATCTTTTTGTGTGCTACCATTATTCTCGCCACCACAACCACTTAATAAGCCCAAAACTGCCAAAAACATGAACTTTTTCATTGTTTAGCTCTCCATTTTTCGAAATAATTTGATGGTTCTGAAATTTCTATTTCAGGTCTGACATGGTATCACGTAACGACACTAAAAATCAATCACATCACTAAGAATTTATAGAAATAATTTTAACAATAATACCACTAATATCCAACCTTGTCACTCATCATCATTTGTTTGCTTGTCCACTGTGGGTTGCTGTACAACTGTTTCATCATTTATCTTTTCTTTTTGTCCAAACGGCCTGTTCCAAAACGGCTTAATCACTTTTTT
>NZ_JADFBZ010000034.1:0-33293 GCF_015223095.1 Moraxella sp. K127
ATTTTCGCTACCCTGTTTTTTTATCAACTCTTTTTTGTTGGTTTAACGTTTAGTGGTTGGCACTCACCGCACCGCATTCATCTAACACCGCTAAAATCTCATCGGTTCGCTCTTTTAACAGCTCTTTGTCGCCTTTGGTTTCAATATTTAGGCGAATGAGTGGCTCGGTGTTGGACGAGCGGAGATTAAATCGCCAGTTGCCAAAATCTAGGCTGAGTCCGTCTAGGGTATTTTTGGTAGGATTTAATGCGTGGTATTTTTGTTCTAACAGCTCGCCGATTTCGGTGGCGGTTTTTTGCCCCAAGCGAAAATTAAGCTCCCCCGAACTTGGAAAATCATTGATATAACCATTAACCAGCTCGGATAAAGTTTTACCTGTTACTGACAGAAGTTCAATCACCAGTAGCCACACTATCATGCCACTATCACAATAGGCAAAATCACGGAAATAATGATGAGCTGACATCTCGCCCCCATAAATCGCCCCTGTCTCACGCATGACCTGCTTGATGAACGAATGCCCTGACTTGCTGATGGCAGGTTTACCGCCATTTTGGGCGATGACGTTCTCGGTGTTATAAATCACTCGGGGGTCATAGACAATGCTCTCGCCTTGATGTTTTTTCAAAAATACTTCGGCAAGCATGCCCACGATGTATGAGCCTTCAATAAATCTCCCTTTTTCATCAAACAAAAAACATCTGTCAAAATCGCCGTCAAACGCCACGCCAAAATCCGCCCCATGAGCGATGACCGCGTCCGAAGTCGTCTTTTGATTGGCGATAATCATGGGGTTGGGAATGCCGTTGGGGAATGAGCTGTCTGGGGTGTGGTGGACTTTGATAAGCTCAATTTTATCGCCAAGGCGTTTTTCAAGTTCATCAACCACAGGCCCTGCCGAGCCGTTGCCACTGTTGACCACGATTTTTTTGGGGGTAAATTTGGCGGTGTCGGTAAAGCTCATGAGCTTGTCAATGTAGGCGGTTTTGTCGGTGTTTAGGGTAACTTTGCCTTTGTCCGCCACCACAAATTCGCCACGCTCGGCAATGGCACGAATGTCCGCCAAGCCCGTATCGCCACTGATGGGGCGAGAGTTTTCACGCACCATTTTTAAGCCGTTGTAGTTGATGGGGTTGTGGCTTGCGGTAACTTCAATCCCACCGATGGCATTGTAATGGCTTGTGGCAAAATACACTTCTTCGGTGCCGACCATGCCCAAATCTATCACGTCCACGCCTGCGTCCGCGATGCCGTCAATGGCGGATTGTTTTAGGCTCTCGCTGGACGGGCGGATGTCCGAGCCGACCACGATGACAGGGTTTTCTTTGCCGTCATTGAGATATTGGGCGAACGCTCGTCCGATGCGGTAAGCGATGGCATTGTCTAGATTAACATCAAGCTCGCCACGCACGTCATAGGCTTTAAAGCAGGAGATGGTGATGGGGTTAAAAGTAGTCATAAATTATCCTAAGTATGAAAATAAAACAGTTTAATTTTATCATGATTTAGTCGTGGATATTGTGAAATTATTTAAATGCCAAAATGGAATAATACTTAACATTTTTCGCCTATAAATTTTTATAAAAATTTGGTATGCTAACTGTGCAATATTTTAAACCAACAACCTTTAAAAAGGAAAATTTTATGAACATCGCCAAAAACATCACCGACCTTATCGGCAACACGCCCTTAGTAGAGCTTAACCGCTTAACAGAAGGTTTGCCTGCTCGCGTTGTCGCCAAGCTAGAATACTTTAACCCCGCCAGCTCGGTCAAAGACCGCATTGCCCTATCGATGATAAATGAAGCCGAAAAAGACGGACTTATCAACCAAGACACCACCATCGTAGAAGCGACATCGGGCAACACGGGCATTGGGCTTGCCATGGTGTGTGCGTCCAAGGGTTATAAACTTGTCATCACCATGCCCGAGAGCATGAGCCTTGAACGCCGTGCGTTATTGCGTGCTTATGGAGCGGAGCTTGTGCTAACGCCTGCGTCAGACGGTATGGGCGGAGCGATTGCCAAGGCGAACGAGCTTGCCAGTCAAGACGGCTATTTTATGCCACGCCAATTTGACAACCTAGCCAACCCAAAAATCCACCGTGAAACCACCGCCCTAGAAATCTGGAACGACACAGACGGACAAGTGGATATCGTGGTGGCAGGCATTGGCACGGGCGGTACGATTACAGGCGTGGGCGAAGTACTAAAAGCCAAAAAGGACAGCGTACAAATCGTGGCAGTAGAACCGTCTGATTCGCCGGTGTTTAGCGGTGGTGAAAAAGGGGCTCATAAATTGCAAGGACTTGCCCCCGGTTTTGTGCCAAGCATTTTAAACACAGGTGTTTATAACGAAGTCATCACCGTTACCACCGAGTCCGCCTTTGCCACCGCTCGTCAAATGGCAGAAAAAGAAGGTCTGCTTGTGGGCATCAGTGCAGGGGCGGCGGTGCGGTCTGCCCTACAAGTGGCAAGCCGTCCTGAAAACGCCGGTAAACTCATCGTGGTGGTGATTCCGTCATCGGGCGAGCGTTATTTATCTACCGCCTTGTTTGAAGATTTGGCTCAGTAGAAGTCATAAAGGTGAACATAATAAAAAGTCCAAGTTTGCTTGGGCTTTTTTGTTTTTGTGGTAAAATTAAAACAATCCTTAAAATGAAAAAGTAAACATCATGACCCCAACCAACCAATTCTCCGACCTGTTGGCACTCATGGCATGCCTTCGCACCGATTGCCCGTGGGACGCCAAACAAACCAACGACAGCCTGCAAAAATACGCCATAGAAGAAGTTTTTGAACTTGTAGAAGCCATTGCAAGCGATGACAAAAGCCCCCTTGCCACCGATGACATTAAAGGCGAGCTTGGTGATGTGCTTTTGCAAATCGTCTTTCATGCTCATCTGTATGCCGAGCAGGGGCGGTTTGACATGGCGGACGTGATTTATACATTGCAAGAAAAATTGATACGCAGACACCCCCATGTCTTTGACAAAGAAAATCTAAAAACGGACGAAGACGTCAAACGCCGTTGGGACGAGATTAAACAGATTGAAAATCAAGACCGCCCAAAACGCCTATTATCTGACGTCAAGGCAGGCACGGCTCTGATGACCGCCCAAAACTTACAAAAACAGGCAGGAAAAGTCGGTTTTGATTGGGACAATCTGGGTGGTGTGTTGGGTAAACTTCAAGAGGAGCTTGGCGAATTGCAAGCAGAATTACCCACACCTGATTTTAGTTATAAAACGGATAAACTAGATAACACCCAAAAAGATAAAATCGCAGGCGAGCTTGGTGATGTGCTGTTTGTTCTGACTAACCTTGCTCGTCATTTGGACATTGATGCTGAGATGGCACTACAAAATACCAATGCCAAATTTAAACGACGATTTGCCTTTGTAGAGCAGTCGCTGATGGAGCAGGGCAAAACGCTAGAAGAAAGCGATTTGGCAGAAATGGATAAATACTGGGACATGGTAAAAGCCCATGAAAACAGCACAAATGAAACACCATAAATTAAAGCGATGGGCATGGGCGTTACTTGCCTTATCAGTCAGTCCTGTATGGGCAAACCAGTGCTACGCCGACCCTAAACAGGCGTATCAAGCCCTTATCGCCAAGCAATCCGCCCAAAAAGCGATGAGCGAGCGGGTCAATATCAACACCGCCAGTATGGGCGAGCTTGCAACCTTAAATGGCGTGGGGGCAAAGACCGCTCAGGCGATTGTGGATTATCGGGAGCTGATGGGGCGGTTTGATAGCGTGGATGATTTGACAAAGGTGAAGGGCATTGGGGTCAAAACCTTAGAAAAAAACCGTCATAGACTCACGGTGCATTAGCTTTTTTGGCAAAAACAAGGTACAATGAAGCTTATGACGGGTGGTTGTTAAAGGGCATTTGATGGTCATTTTATCAAGCAAGTTTTTGTTATGAAAAAAATTTAGTCACTTATAGCCAATAAACTTTAAAGTTATTATAAATGCGATGATGTGTGGATGTAGGGGCGTGCTGAGCACGCCTGAGTAAAAAACAACACCATCAAAGGGTGTGCTCGGTACACTCCTACAAACCCGTGGTAAATATTAAGTTGGTTGGGTGTAATTAGGTAAATGTGTAAGATTTTTACTTATCTTTTAATCTTTTAAATGCAAATAAATGTTACCCCATTCTCAACTTTGTATGAGTGATTAATTTATAAAGGGCGAATTGCAATTCGCCCCTACAACCCGAAAATAATAATTGAAAAATCAATAAGTTACCATTTTAAGTTGAGAATGAAGTAAATGTTATCAATGTTTAACACGCCCCAGTAAAAAATGAGTGACATAAGTCATGGCAAAGACAAAAGCGGACATAAAGCTTGGGCAGTTCCATGCTAGCCCCAAAAAAGCTAAAAAAACCAAAAAAGCCAAGCGGTCTAAACAGTCCAAGCACCGCCAAACAGACAAACCAATGGTAAAGCATGCCATTCACCAAACATCAAAAAAGCAGTCTAAACACCTTATGCAAAAAAAACCAACCAAACACAAAACCCCCAAATCATCAGCGACCGTGCTGTCGGCACAGAAGTTGGGGCTTGACAAACGCACTTTGCCACACAGTATCGTGGAAGTCATCAGTACGCTCAATAAAGCAGGTTTTGACGCCTATATCGTGGGCGGTGGCGTGCGTGATAGCCTTTTGGGGCTGGCTCCCAAGGATTTTGATGCCGTGACCAACGCTCGCCCCCATGAGATTAAGGCGATTTTTGGCGGTCGTTGCCGTATCATTGGCAAGCGATTTCAGCTCGCTCACGTTTATTCGGGGCGTGAACTCATCGAAGTGGCGACCTTTCGGGCTCCGCCTAAGGACGACACACACACGACCGATGACGGCATGATTACCCGTGATAACGTGTGGGGCGACATTACGCAGGATTTTGCCCGCCGTGATTTTTCCATTAACGCCTTGTATTATCAGCCGATTAAGGGTGAAGTGCTCGATTTTTGTGGGGCGGTCGATGACATCAAAAACGGCACATTACGCCTGCTTGGGGACGCAAAGGTGCGTGTGGAAGAAGACCCTGTTCGCCTGCTTCGTGCGTTGCGGTTTAAAGCCAAACTAGGCTTTGAATTTGACAAAGCCCTTGCCAAACAGTTTAATGACACAAGCTGGACGCTTTTGGAGCAGGTCTCGGCTCATCGGCTCTATGATGAGACCCAAAAGATGTTTACGGGCGGTTATCTGGCTCCGCTGTTGCCCCTGCTGTATCAATACGGGGCGATGAGCAGTCTGATGACCTACGCTCAGCCCAAGCCCACTCGCCTTGCCCTGCAAGTTGCCAAAAACACCGATGAACGGATTGCGTCGGGCAAAACCGCCAACCCTGCGTTTTTTTATGCGGTGCTGTTGTGGGAGAATTATCTGCACGCTTTGGTAAAATTTAAGAAAAAGGGTCTGCCATTTCACGAAGCCCAACTCAAAGCGTCTCGCAAGGTGTTTGATGCTCAGCGTATCAAGACCGCCATCCCTAAGTTTGCCGAAGATTTTATCAGCGATATTTGGTTCATGCAACCCAAGCTCGTCAGTCCCAAGCCCAAAGATGTGGACAGGCTAAGCTCGCAGGGTAAATTTCGGGCAGGGCTTGATTTTCTTATCATGCGTGAGAGCCATGATGATAGCCCGCTGTCCGAGCCGACCAATGGCATGGGGGCGTGGTGGCAACGTTATTTGGCGGTCGATGCGACCAGTCAAAGCCAGATGCTAAGTGCGTTAGGAGGTGGTGTGACTCGCACTCGCAGACGGCGTGGAACGGATACAGGCATTGACATTGATAAAGATGCCGAACTTCTGCAACTACAACAGCTCTCAGGGCGTGATGATGACAAGGCGGACGATGTGCCACAACCGCTACTGGTGGTGGATAATGCCAACACACCCAAGAGTACTCGCCCCACGCCAAGAGTACGGCAGGTGGATGTGCCGACCTTTGAGCGTCGCACGTACAGCGAGAGTGATTTTGCCAAACTGCTGGACAATGATGAGCCTTACATCCCATCGGTGCGTTATCGCAAACGTCAGCCGTCATCAACGCTGTCCATCAAAGAGCGTGAGCAGGGGCTGACCGAGAGCGACTTACAGCCATCTGTGCCAAGCTCTGCCAAGCCCAAAACGCAGGCGAGCAAACGCCAAACAACAGGACAGCAGACAAGACAACAAGCGAAGCCACGAGAAACCGCCCAAGATACGGACACGCCAAAACCCAAAAAACGCAAAAAATCCAACGCCAAACCACGAGCCAAACACGATGACCAATAAGGTGCAAATCTACTTAGGACTGGGGGGCAATATCGCCAACGAGCTTGGCGACCCGACCAGCCACATTTTGGCGGTGCGTGATACGCTGAATACTGATGAGCGGTTTTGTGATGTGGTGCTGTCGTCTTTGTATGCCTCCAAGCCCTTTGGCGTAACCGACCAGCCTGATTTTGTCAATGCGGTGTTGTCCGCCAAGACTGCCCTTGACCCTATGAGCTTACTTAATTTTTGTCAAGATTTGGAGCAGGGGGCAGGGCGTGTGCGGTTACGGCGGTGGGGCGAGCGTTCGCTTGATGTGGATATTTTGTTGTATGGCGATGACGTTATCCATAATGACAGGCTGACCGTGCCACACAGTGGGATTTTTGAGCGGAATTTTGTGCTGGTGCCACTTTTGGAATTAAATGATAAATTGATGATAAGCGGGCAAAAAATCCGTGAGTTGGCATTGGCACATGAGATGGACGGATTAACCAAATTGGCAAATAATTCAAACTAAATAAACATAGTGCCATGATTGGTAAAAATGTTGTTTATCAAACTGTTTGTACACAATGAATTAGGAAGATGAATGACCTACCTAACCCACGCCCCCATAACCCTATCCACGCTTGCCAAATACAAAAAGCAAGGCGAAAAATTTAGCTGTCTGACCTGCTATGATGCCAGTTTTGCTTATCTTATGGGGCAGGCGGGCATTGACGTGATTTTGGTGGGCGACAGTCTTGGCATGGTGGTGCAGGGGCAAGCGTCCACGCTACCTGTTACGGTTGCCGACATGGTGTATCATACCGCCAATGTTGTCCGTGCTAACCGCCACGCCTTGATTATGACCGATTTGCCGTTTATGAGCTATGCCACGTTGCCTGATGCCATTGCAAATAGCCGTGCGGTCATGCAAGCAGGGGCGAATGTGGTGAAGATTGAAGGTGGTAGCGAGCTTGCTGATACGGTCAAGGTTTTGACGGATAATGGCGTGCCTGTATGCGTGCATTTGGGATTAACGCCTCAATCGGTCAATGTGCTGGGCGGTTATAAGGTGCAGGGCAAAACGGACACCCAAGCCGATAAATTATTAAAAGATTGTGAAGTTTTGGTAAACGCAGGGGCGAGCATGATTGTGCTGGAATGCGTACCGTCATCGCTTGCTAAAGCCGTGAGCGAGCGGTTTGCCGTGCCTGTCATTGGCATTGGGGCGGGCGTGGAGACGGACGGGCAAGTCTTGGTCATGCACGATATGCTCGGCGTTTATACCCAAAAACCTGCCAAATTTGTCAAAGACTTTTTAAAAGATACTGGCAATGAAACAGGCGATATTTTGGGGGCATTTGTGAATTTTCATCAAGCGGTTAAAAATAAGACTTTTCCTAGTGTTGAGCATATCTTTCACTAATCAATGGCAAAAATTATGAAAATCTTTCATCATATCAACGACTTACAAACCGCTCTAAACAAGCATCGCAAAGACGGCAAAACCATTGGTTTTGTGCCGACCATGGGGAATCTGCATGACGGGCATTTGTCGCTGGTGAATATCGCCAAACGTCATGCCGATATTGTCGTGGTCAGTATTTTTGTCAATCCCACGCAGTTTGGGGCGGGCGAAGATTTTGACAGCTATCCACGCACGCTTGATGCTGATTGTGAAAAATTGCAAAGCGTACAAGCGGACATGGTGTTCGCCCCGAGCGTTGATGAGATGTACCCCACTTATCCGCCCCATGTGCAGGTGCTAAGTGGCGAGATTACTAAGATATTATGTGGCAAATCTCGCCCCACGCATTTTGACGGTGTGGGGCTTGTGGTGGGCAAGCTCTTTAATATCGTCCGCCCTGATGTGGCGGTATTTGGCAAAAAAGATTATCAACAGCTTGCGATTATCCGTAGGCTCAATGATGAATTAAATTTTGGCATAAAAATCATCGGTGGCGAGATTATCCGTAATACAGACGGTTTGGCATTGTCATCACGAAATGGCTATTTAAATGATGATGAATTAAACACCGCTCCCATTATCCAAAAAACCTTGCAAAAGATTAAAGCCGATGTGATAAAATCGGATATAAACAATTATCCAACCATTATACAAAAATACCACGATGAATTAACCAATATGGGATTAAACGTGGATTATTTGGAGCTTTATAATGATAAATTAGAACCCGTTAAAGGGACTGATAAAAAATTAGTGGTATTAACGGCGGTATATGTCGGTAAGGCACGGCTTTTGGATAATATAGAAATTGATTTATCGGATTTCCTGTAAAACTGGTTTTCCGTTCACCCTGAGCTTGTCGAAGGGTGAAAGAAAACCTTTTCATGGTTCGACAAGCTCACCACGAACGGTTTTCTTTAGATGCGGAGTTTTTAAGAAATCTGTTTAAATTATTATAAGGAAAATAAATGTCAAACACCCAAATCATCATCGTATCAGGGCGGTCAGGCTCTGGCAAAACGTCTGTGTTAAATATTTTAGAAGATTTTGGTTTTTATGTCATTGACAATCTGCCCTTGTCGCTTGTGGGGCAGGCGGTGGACGATTTGATTGGCAATGATGTCAAAAAAGTGGCGTTAGGTATAGATGTCAGAACGCCAAAAGCCGACTTGTCCGCCTTTGGGGGCGTGTATCAGAACTTGACCGACAAATACCATGAAGCGGTCAAAATCCTATACGTTACCGCCCAAGAGAGCGTACTGGTGGCACGTTTTGGGGCGACACGGCGAGTCCACCCACTCATGCCGACCGCCAATAATTTGCCCAACGCCCTAGCCCAAGAGATTGAGCTGTTAAAGCCGATTGCAACCAATGCTGATATTAAAATTGATACCAGTACGCTCAACATTCACGAATTAAAAGAAAAAGTCCGCCAACATATTGGCATGGATAATGTGGTATCGGTCAATGTGTTGTCTTTTGGGTTTAAACATGGTACGCCCATTGATGCCGATTTTGTTTTTGATGTGCGGATATTGCCCAATCCACATTGGCAAGAAAACTTGCGTCCGCAAACAGGGCTTGATGACGATGTAAAAGCCTTTTTTGCTAATTATCCAGAAGTGGACGACATGGCGGATGATATTGGCAAGTTTTTGATAAAATGGCTTCCTAATTTTTTAAATAATAACCGTTATTCGGTAACAGTTGCTATTGGTTGTACAGGCGGTAAACACCGTTCGGTATATATTACCCAAAAGGTGGGTGAGTTATTAAAAAATCAGTTGCCTGATAATATGCCTATTATTGTCAAACACCGTGAAAAACGCTATTGGTAATGTTAAAAATATAAATTGGTTAATGAATTAAATTAGTTTGTATTTCAATATTAAAAGGTAGGGGCGAATTGCAATTCGCCCTGTTATCAAAAATAGTGATTTATCCCAAATTTTTACAAAACACACTTTAATATGAAATTTAAAAAGAGAAATCTATGAATATTGACTGGTCAAAACAAGACATGAGAGTGTCTCGCACCGAAATCAAAAAAGCCCACGAACGCTTACAAGAATTGTCCGAACCGCTTGCCAAACTTTCCAAAAAACAACTTGCCAACTTGCCAGTAAGTGAGTATTTTTTGGACGAATTAAAGCATTTGACTGAGATTGACAGCCATGCCGCCAAAAACCGCCAAATCAAACGGGTGGGTAAGCTCATCATTGAAGAAGACCGTCATGTTTTGACGGGGGCGTTGTTTGAGCTTGTGTTTACGCCTGAGCAATGCACTAAGATTGAAACGTGGTTTAACCGTTTGAACCTAAGCGATGAAAGCACGATAAAGCAGTTTGTCAAGCAATTTAAAAAAGCAGAATATAACAGTATTTATCAGCTACTTTTGTGGATAGAATACGCCAAGCACTTGGGCGATGATGAACTTTTGGCGGAGAGTGTGGCGGATTTTGAAAGTTATGTCAAAGAAGTGGCGATATTGTCGGCTTAGTTTTGGTATAATAGCACCTTTATCATTTGACCTGTAGGAAGACCCATGACCAACATCACCTCCGACCGTATCCTAATCCTAGATTTTGGCTCGCAATACAGCCAGCTCATCGCTCGCCGTGTGCGTGAAGCAGGCGTGTACTCTGAGATGCACCCCTTTGACATGAGCGATGACGACATCAAAGCCTTTAACCCCAAGGGCATTATCCTATCAGGTGGGCCTGAAAGCGTGTACGAAGCAGGCTCGCCACGAGCCCCGCAAATCGTCTTTGAGCTTGGCGTACCTGTGCTTGGCATTTGCTACGGCTTTCAAACCATGTCCGCCCAGCTTGGCGGTTCGGTGGTGGCAGGGGCGGTTAAAGAGTTTGGCTATGCCCAAATTGACGTGGCGGTGGACGACAAACTGCTAAACGGCTTAAAAGACGACAACGCCCAAATCCAAGTTTGGATGAGTCATGGCGACAAAGTGGCAAGCCTGCCAGACGGCTTCATCACCACATCAAGCACGCCAAGCTGTGCCTTTGCCTCCGCCAGCGATGAAAGCCGTCAGCTCTATGGCGTGCAGTTTCACCCAGAAGTAACCCACACCGCCAAAGGCGTGGAAGTGATTAGCAACTTCGTGCATGGCATTTGTGGTTGTGGCAATCTGTGGAATCCTGAGAACATCATTGAAATGCGAGTGGCACAGTTAAAAGAGCAAATTGGCGATGAAGAGGTGCTACTTGGCTTATCAGGCGGTGTGGACAGCTCGGTGGTGGCGGCACTGCTCCATAAAGCCATTGGCGACCAATTAACCTGCGTGTTTGTGGATAATGGGCTACTTCGCCTAAACGAAGGCGACCAAGTCATGAAAATGTTTGCCGATAACATGGGTATTCGGGTGATTCGTGCGGACGCTGAAAATCGCTTTTTGGACGCATTGGCAGGAGCGACCGACCCCGAAGATAAACGCAAAATCATCGGACGAGAGTTTATTGAAGTATTCTCCGAAGAAGCTCGTAAATTGGACGGTGTGAAGTTTTTGGCACAAGGCACGATTTACCCTGATGTCATCGAGTCCGCCAAAACCAAAAACGGCAAGGCTCACGTCATCAAATCGCACCACAACGTTGGCGGTCTGCCTGATGATTTGCAGTTTGAATTGGTGGAGCCACTGCGTGATTTATTTAAAGACGAAGTGCGTAAACTTGGCACAACGCTTGGCTTGCCCCATGAGATGATTTACAGACACCCTTTCCCCGGGCCGGGTCTTGGCGTGCGGATTTTGGGCGAGATTAAAAAAGAGTATGCCGACATTTTGCGAGTGGCGGACGATATTTTTATGCAGGAGCTTCGTGCGTCTGGCTGGTATGACAAGACCGCCCAAGCCTTTGCTGTGTTTTGCCCTGTCAAATCGGTGGGTGTGGTGGGGGACGCACGCCGTTATGCGTGGGTGATTTCACTGCGTGCGGTGGAGACGGTGGATTTTATGACCGCTCGTTTTGCCCATTTGCCCTATGAGCTTGTGGATAAAATCTCAACTCGTATCATGAATGAGATTGCCGATGTGTCTCGTGTTGTCTATGATGTCAGTAGCAAACCGCCTGCGACGATTGAGTGGGAATAAACTGATAAAAACCGTCAAGAAATTGGCGGTTTTGTTTCTTGTTATAAGGAGACGAGATGAATGTTGAGATAATAAATATTTTATTGGATAAAGGCATTCATATTGCAATCGTTTTGCTAATTTTTCCGATCTTTCATATTATTTTGAATTTTGAAAATATTTAGATATGTATTATCATATTAAAAATAAAAAGATAGAAAATATTCAGAAAGCACTTGATTTTCAAGAAATGCCAACGTTAGAAAAGTCTCGTTTAAATGAATTAATGATAAATGAATTATATCAACAAGCAACAAAATTAAAAGCTAGCCCCGAAATCAGACCTTTTGCAATAGATTTAATCAAAAATCTGTCTTTTGATGAACGACAAATAAATTATGTTTATAAATATTTTGTTATAAAACGGGGTCAGGTGGAGATTGATATTACAAGTATAGAATGGTGCTTTTTGTTTTTATCAAAATGGGTTTTTATCATGCTTGCCACGTTTTCAATTGTGGTGTTTTGTTGCTCATTCATGTTTATTAAGTTTCTTATAAATCATATTGAGTTGATGCAATCAGCATTAATAGCATTTATTGTATCTGCTTTGACTGCCTTTATGTACTTTTTTGAAGCAAGAAAGTATCGTATTATTTGTGATATCTATGGGTATGATAATAGTATTTTTAAATCAAGAGAGCCAAGTTTTTTTCTTAAATGTGTTACATTAGCCTTATTCTTTTTAATAATTATTTTGCATTTTTTACTTTTATAATTTTAGGTCTTTGTTTAGAGATGATTGAGCTGATGTTTTAAGTGGTAGTATCATGAATGACGAAGTGTTTGATTAAATCAATGACTAAGCCATTCTTTGCATGGTATATGTTTTTCACTTTGGCTTTTGACAGGCAATCATCAAAACCATCAACCATCAAAAAAGGGCATATTCTCGCCCTTTTTATCCTTTCATCACGCCTTTTTAACCACGCTGGATTTTAATTTCATCGACCCAAAGCCATCAATTTTACAATCAATGTCATGGTCATCAGGGGCATCGTGGATTAGGCGAATGGACTTGACTTTGGTGCCGACCTTGATAGGCGTGGACGAGCCTTTGACCTTTAAGTCTTTGATGACCGTTACGCTGTCGCCATCATTTAGCACATTGCCAACGGCATCCTTGATGACGGGCGTGTCGTCCGTGTCGCCATCGGCTGACCACTCGTGGGTACACATGGGGCAGATGAGCAGGTTGCCATCGGCATAGGTGTAGTCTTCATCGCATTTGGGGCAAGCAGGGTAAGTCATAAATTTTACCTAAAATAAAAGCATTATATCATTTTTGACACATTTTGGCTTGAAAATAAAGCCAAGCCCCCTTATTGACATGAAAATAACAAATGACAAATACCAATCGAGAACACCATGAGTCAATTTTCACAAATCACCCTAACCGGCAAAGACACCGCCAAATTTTTACAAGGTCAATTAACTGTCAATGTCGATAAACTCACCCACGACTTTTTGCCCTGTGCCATCAGCGATTTAAAGGGGCGTGTTGCCTTTGGGTTGTGGGTATCTCGCACCGATGATGAGACCTTTGCACTTATAACATCGGCAGACTGTATGGATAGCCTTACCGCCCATATCAAAAAATACGGGGCGTTTTCTAAATTTACCCAGTCCGCTCCCACGCCCATTTATCCTGTTGTGGCAAATGGCGTGCCGACTTTTGGCGATGATGAAAGCCTTGCTGATTTTGGGGCGTGGGCGAGAGCGAGCATTGAGACGGGCAATTTTTGGATAACCCAAGCCACAGCGGGACTGTTTCAGCCCCAAGAGCTACGCCTGCACCAGCGTGGGGGTGTGGATTATGATAAGGGGTGCTATCTGGGGCAGGAGATTATTGCACGGCTCTATTTTAAGGCAAGCCCAAAAGCCTACCTGCACCGTGTGCGACTGCCTGAGCCTGTCCAAGACGGCGATAAGGTCGGTAAAGTGCAAATCGTCAATGGCGTGACACATGATGACGGCTTTGACGCACTCGTCATCGGCTCGCCTGAAAATGTGGCACAAATTGGGGAGATTTTGCCCCTGCCTGATAACCTAATGGGCGATGTGGGGCGTGTGAAATAAGGGATTGATGATATTTAAAGGGGGTCTGTAGGGCAAACCACATTCACCCTTTTATAAAACCTTGATTTTGGGCGAATATCATTTGTTTCGATACGCCCAAATTTTATCATGTCAATTTTAATGGCAAACTGGAAAAATCATACGTCAAGCAAAAAATTAATCGGGCCGTCATTGACTGCCATGACCGCCATATTTGCCCCAAATTCGCCTGTGGCAACGCTTGGATAGACTTGTTTAGCATAATTTACCAACTTATCAAACAACGCCCTTGCGTCATCTGGGGGCATGGCAGGGGCAAAATCAGGACGGCGACCCTTGTCGGTTTTTGCCATTAGGGTAAATTGCGACACCAGTAGCAAGCCACCGCCCACATCGGACACCGATTTGCCCATTTTGCCGTTGTCGTCTTCAAAAATGCGGTAGGCGATGATTTTATCAACCAATTTGCACGCTTTATCAAAATCATCATCTTTGCCAATGCCGATATAGGCAAGCATGCCTGATTGAATTTGTCCGATGATTTGACCGTCCACAGCAACATGGGCACAGTGGACTTGTTGGATTAGGGCTTTCATGGGTTTTCCTTTGGGTTGGTTTTAAATGGAGTTGTTGGGGTGATTTATTTTTTTGGTAGAATTTATCCTATGTGTGGTATGATTTTTGGGCGAATAAATTACCCCCTATGCGTTTATAATTGCAAAAAGTGGCTTATATAAACAATGCCGATAAATTACCTTGCCCGTATCTTATATCGCACCCAATCATAACCCCAATTAAAAAGTAACGTATAAACCCCAATCACCGCCACCACGCCAATATCCATAACAAACGCCGTCCACAGCGAGACATCTAGGGCATGGGCAATCATCGGCACGGTTGCCAAAAATAGCCCACCTTCAAACAATCCCATATGAATCAGGCGAGTGCCAAGCGAGCGGTCAAGGCGTTCGCCCGTCACCACTTTGTCAAACAAAAAGTTAAACACCATGTTCCACACCACCGCCAGCACCGAGATTGCCACCGCCAAACCTGTGGCGTGGGTCGGGCTATGGTTGTCGCCAAGCAGGGCAAAAACAGCCACCGTCAGCCCAATCGCCCCAATCTCAAACAGCACGGCATGAAATAGGCGTTCTTTGGCAGTCATGGGATTGGTTGGGGTGTTTGACATAAAATTTAGCAAAATAAAACGGTTATTATAGCAAATATCGGTTAAAATAGCCCAAATCCGTTTTTATTTTGGAAAAATCATGAACCTATTTACCCTAGCCCAAAACTTAGCCCCACAGCAAACCCTATCAGAAGTGGCAGGCTACCTTGCCAAAAGCCAAAATCCGTATATCAAAAAAGCCTTCGTCCATACTTTTGCCAAAGCCTACAACATTGATTTGGCAGAATATGAACGTGGTAATTTGGACGATTATGACAGCTTCAACGACTTTTTTACCCGTGAATTAAAAGCAAATGCCCGTCCGATTGACGAGACGACAGACGGCATTGCCTGCCCTGCTGACGGCAAAATCAGCCAAATCGGAGCAATCACAAACGGGCAACTTCTCCAAGCCAAAGGACGGGATTATGACGTAGGGCAACTTTTGGCGGATTTTGAGCTGGGTAAGGCGTTTGTGGACGGCTCATTTGCCACGATTTATCTTGCCCCGACCAATTACCACCGTGTGCATATGCCCTTTGACGGCACGTTGGTTGCCACACGCTATGTGCCAGGGACGCTGTTTTCGGTCAATAACACCACTGCCGAGAACGTCCCTGACCTGTTCGCCCGTAACGAGCGGTTGGTGTGCGAATTTGACACCGCTTTTGGGCGTGCGTGCGTGGTGCTGGTTGGGGCGATGATTGTGGCGGGGATTGAGTCTGTGGCGACAGGGGCTATCAAACGCACACCCTACATTCAGCACCGCACGCATGACATCACGCTCAAAAAAGGCGATGAGCTTGGGCGGTTCTATCTGGGTTCTACCGCCATTATCGTGTTACCAAAATCGGCAAATGCCATATGGGGCGATGAGTTTGTACATGGTAAGACGGTTGTAATGGGGGGGAGAATTGGGCAATTTGCAAAATCTCAAACCATGCCTTAAACTAAACGCCATTACATCATTATGATGACGTTGGGTAGCAATTGTTCGCCTAGCTTTTTTAACAATCAAAAAATATGGGCTAGATATTACCAATCTAGCCCGTAAAACTTCTTTTTGGCGTGATGAATTAAACCAATCTCTCCCCACTGACAATCACGCCATTATTATCGGCATAGACCCAATCGCCGTCATGAATAACCACCCCACCAATCACAATCGGCAGACCTGTCTCGCCCACGCCTTTTCTTACGCTCTTTTTGGGAATGCTTGCCAAGGCTAGCACACCAAGGCTCATCTTGGCAATCTCGTCCACATCTCGCACACAGCCACAGATGATGACCCCTGCCCAGCCGTTGTCCACCGCTGATTGGGCAATCATATCGCCCATTAACGCACATCGCATGGACGCACCGCCGTCCACGACTAGGATTTTGCCTTGTCCGTCTGTGGCAAGCAGTTCTTTGACACGGGAGTTGTCTTCAAAGCATTTAACCGTAACGGCTTGCCCGCCAAAGGTTGTGATTCCGCCATAGTGCTTGAACGATTTGCCGTCTATCATGGGCGGTATGACGTGAATGGTTTTGTCTTCGTTGTCGTCCAATAGGTCGCAGGTGATGAAGTGGGTCATGATTTTGTCCTTAAAAACGAAATGATTTTTAATATAGCGATTTTAAAAATATTTGTCAAGACAATGCTACTTTGCCATCAAAAACTTGACCAATTCATCATTTGCCACGTTGCCTTCAAACAGTTCGCCATTTTCGCCATAGACGGCAGGCGTGGCGATGATGGCAAGGGGGCGGACTTTGGCGATGTTGGATGACAGGTGGTTGTCGTCATTACCGCATTGGTTGCCTGCCTTGACCCCTTTCATGGCAAGGTCTAGGAGCTTGGCACGTTTGGCATTATCACGCTCGCACCAGATTTGTCGCATGGGCTCGGGTGACTCATCATAGACAGGGTAACCGATGACTTTGACGGTAATGCCTTTGGCGGTAAGATTGGGGATGTTTTTGTGAAGTATCTTGCAGTAGGGGCAGTTGATGTCGGTGGCGACATAGACGACCGCTCGCTCGTCTTTGGCAGGATAGATGGTAAGGCTCGTGTGGTCTAAGGTGGCGAGCGTGTGGCGGTTTTTGGCGGTCTCAAAGGCGGTGTCAAGCCCGCCAAGTTTGCCGTTGGCAATCACGCTGATATCGCCCCCGATGACATAACGAGCGTCTGCACTGACCAAAAATGGCGTGCCATTTTGGGCAACCGCCCAAAGCAATCCTTTGATACTCGTGTGAAAAAACACGGTGTCGGGAGTGACTAGGGGTAGGGCGTTCATGTTGGCAAGCAAGGCGATTTTATGGTCTTCGTCTATCGGGGTGCCTGTGGGCTTATCGCTCATGATAGCAGGGTCGATGGCGTGAATGGTGCTGGGGTTTGGCTCGGCGGTGGCATTAATCACATAGCGAGCATCAGGCGTGATAAGCAGACTCTCGCCCGTGGTCAGCGTTACCATCAAAAGCTCGCCAATGCCTGTCGGGGTGATGGTGCGAACGGGCGTGGCAAGTCCGATTTGGCGTAGGGTTTGTTTGATGAGCTGGTCGTCGCTTGCGGTAATGGGGGCAGGTGTCTGGGCGGTGCTTGGCAGACTGACGGTGGCAGTTGTGATGGCAAGACTTAGGGCGAGTAGTGTGCTAAATGTTTTCATGGTTTATCCCAAAATAATTTGGCATAGATTATACCCCAAAATCTAAGCTAACGAGAGCCTTTTACAACTTCCCCACAATTTGACAAGGTTGGGCAGTAAACACGATGGATAGAAGTTCATAAAAATTGGGGCGGTGGAACATTTATTTGCCTAAATAAAACGCCAATCCGCCCAAATTAATCAAAACTGCCCAATCTCATCATCACTCAAAAAGCGACATTCACCCATGTCAAGCCCGTCTAGCGTAATTGTGCCAATGCTTGCTCGGTGTAGCTCTATCACTTTATTGCCAAAATACGCCATCATGCGTTTGACTTGATGATATTTGCCTTCGGTCAAAATAAGCGTGGCGTGAGTCTCGTCTGTAAATGACAGCTCGGCAGGGCGAGTTTTTTCGTTATCGCCTTCTAGCAAGATACCGTTGGCGACTTGTTTTATGGCGTATGCTTGCTCGTCAATGGTCATGGGGTCGGCAAGCGTGATTTCATAGCGTTTGGGCTGATGACGCTTGGGACTGGTAACTCGGTGTAGCCACGCCCCGTCATCGGACAGAAGTAACGCCCCTGTGGTGTCCACATCAAGCCGTCCTGCAATCCGCAAACTTGCCACTTCGGGTACGGCAATCAGCTCGGTAACAATGGGGTATTCTTTGGCTTTTAGTGTGCATTCAAAGCCGTCTGGCTTATAGAGCAAAATATAACGACTGCCGTCCGCCACCGACAACGGCTCGCCCGCCCACAGCACGTCATCATCGGCGTTGATATGCACGCTACCGTCTTTGACGACTTCATCGTTTACCGTAATCTCGCCTGCGTGCAGGATTTTTTTGGCATCTTTACGAGATAATTCTGTGGCTTTACTTAAAAATTTGTCTAATCGCATGATTTTCTCAATCCAAAATAACACATAGTGTAGCACAATTTGTTATGATTTTTGGGCAAAAAGTGTATAATGCTCATTTTAAGCCAAAAACATAAAAAATATCATGCACTCTCTGAATTATTTACCCGATGTTTTATTGCCTTATAAAGATAAGATATTAGCAACGGTTAAACCCGTGATAAACATCACTTTAAAACCTGCAAAAGATTTGCCATTATGGGCAAGTAAAATCGGCGGTAAGCCGTATTTGCCAAAGGATTTTAATTATCCGACTGACAATCAAGGCGAACCAATGGCATTTTTGGCTCAATTTGATTTATCACAATTACCCCCTACCGATGAATTACCAAAAATAGGTTTGTTATCATTTTTTATTGGCGATAATGATGGTAAAGTTCTGTATTTTGATAAAATAATGATGGATAATGATAAATTACATCAAGATTATCCAAAAACAGATTATGATGAATTTTTACCTTTTAAAGATAATGAACAATTCGCTCTCAATTATGAACTTAATAAACAGTTAATTGGTTTTGAAAATTTTAATTTTTCACAAAAAGTATTTGGCAAACCTTATGATGATAATGAATTATTGGATAATGATGATATTTATGATGAATTATCAGAATGTCCAATTATCAATCATACAGGACATCATTTATTAGGCTATCCCAATTTTGTGCAATTTGACCCAAGGGGTGATGATTATTGGCGTCATCAAATTGATGATTATCAAAATTATATTTCATTATTGAGTCTCGGTAGTGATGATAATATCATGTGGGGCGATAATGGCACAGGCAATTTCTTTATTCATCCCAATGATTTAAAAAATGGCGACTTCTCTAAGGTAGATTTTTGGCAAGACAGCCTTTAATCTTTTTTAAAATTAACTAGGAATTGATATGAAACAGCTTGATAATTTACCCGACGTTTTATTGCCCTATAAAGATAAAATATTAGCAACCGTAAAGCCTGTAATTAACATTACCTTAAAACCTGCAAATGATTTACCACTTTGGGCAAGTAAAGTGGGTGGTAAGCCCTATTTGCCAAAGGATTTTAAATATCCGACTGATAATAAAGGCAATCCTTTATCGCTACTGGCTCAATTTAATATGGCGGATTTGCCTAATAATGATAAATTACCAAAAACAGGGATATTATCATTTTTTATCAGTGGTTTTGATGACCAATTTGGGTGTGATGTGGATGATGGTTTTAATAAAAATGGCTTTCGGGTTTTGTATTTTGATAAAGTAATCACGAATACTGATGAATTATGGCAAGATTTTAGTGAAATTGATGCCAAGATTTTGAATTATAAAGAACATTGGTTGCCATTTTATGGTCATCGTGAATTTATGGTTAATTTTGAATTGACTTACAAAGAAATCAATCATAAACATTTTGATTTTGAAAATATCTTATTTGATGGTCGTTTATTTTGGGAAGATGTTTTGGATGATAGTGAAGAATTATGGTGCGAGATTGTAGAGCGTGAGGAATTTTTTACTGCTTATGGACATCATTTATTGGGTTATGCTGATTTTATTAATGATGACCCACGAGCTTATAATGATAAGTTAAAAGAATTTATTTTACTATTTCAACTTGATAGTCAGAGCAAATATGATATTTGTTGGGGTGATTGTGGGTTGGCGAATTTTTTAATTCACCCTGATGATTTAAAAAATTTAGATTTTTCAAAGGTTTATTATGATTGGGGTTGTAGCTGATGACCTACCATACCTTATCTGCCCCTTGCCAAGCGGTTTATGAAATCAAAAAAAGCGAATTTCTCGCCTTTGCTTATCCCATCAGCCAAAAAGACGAAGTGATGTTTCACGTGGAACACTTGCGTGAGAGATACCCTGACGCTCGTCATCATTGTGTTGCCTATATCCTAGGCGACCCACACAACACCACGCACGCAGGTTTTGACGATGACGGCGAACCTAACGGCACGGCAGGCAGACCGATTTTAAATGTCTTACAGCATAAGGCGATTGGCAATGTGCTGGTGGTGGTCGTGCGGTATTTTGGCGGTATCAAACTTGGGGCGGGTGGACTGACACGAGCTTACGCCACCGCCACACAGCTAGTCGTGGATGAGATGACCCTTGTGTTATTTGTGCCAAAATCGGTGGTTAAAGTCGCCACCACTTTCGCCCACGAAGCCCAAATCCGCTATCTGGTCGGGCAAGCTGGTGGTGAGATTTTGGAGGCGGACTATGCTCACAATGTCGTGATGACCGTAGAGCTAGACAGCGAAAAGGTGGACGAGTTTGGGGAGAGTCTGGGGGTTTTTGGAGAGTTGTTAAGGCAAGAGTGATAAAAAGACACAAAAAAGTCCGTACCAATCATGGCACGGACTGCATGAGTGAGCTGATTATTTTTTCTCTTCACGCACTTTATTGATAAGAAAATCAACCACTTGGGTAACCTTGGCACCATCGCCTGCAACCACATATTTGCCATGTACGACAACGGCAGGCACGCCCGTGAGCTGATAGTTTTTCGCCCCTGCTTTTGAGCGTTCTAGTTTGGTGGTAACGGCAAATGAGTCGTAAGTGGTGTTAAACTTGGTTTTGTCCACGCCTTGGGTGGCATACCAGTCGGCAAGGGTTTCTTTAGATCTGTCCACACGTTTGCCGTCTTTGTGGATGGCGTCAAATAGAGCTTGGTGGGTTTTTTCTTCATAACCCATAATTTGGGCGGCATAAAAACCACGGGCAGGCACTTCCCACACAGGGTTCATGGCGGCAGGCGTGCGGAAAAACGCCACGTCTTTGGCACGGGTTTTTGCCCATTTTTGCATGTGTGGCTCTAAGGTATAACAGTGGGGACAACCATACCAAAAGAACTCACGCACCACGATGACATCACCAGCGATTTTCTCAGGGTTGGGCAGGACTTTGTAGTCTTGACCTTCAACAAAATTGGCATGAGCCATGCCAGATAGACCGACCGCCAATGCAAGGGCGGTGAATTTAAGGGCGTTTTTCATAAGAAATCCTAGATTGGCACAGTGCCAACAAATCGTTTTGGTAAAACCAAATATGGGTAAATAAAAATATCGCATAGTTTAACTTATTTTTGCCAAAATTGGGTAATAGAATTCTTAATCAAGCGTTGTATTATGTAAATTTTTATGAAATCTGCCTAAAATTTAAGCATTCTTAAATAGACAATACAAAATTTGCCAAAATCTGCACGAAAAGCAAGGGAAAAAGTGGTTAAAAACCGCCAAAAATGGTAAGATAAGTCAATTTATCATTTGGGATAGCTCATGACTGCACACACCACCCACAATGCCGACTTTGACGAAATTGGCAAATTTACCCGCCTTGCTGATGAGTGGTGGGACAGACAAGGGGCATTTAAGTCCTTGCACGACATCAATCCCTTACGCCTTGACTGGATAGAAGACCAAACGTGTACCTTTTTTGGTTCAAAATTAAATGGCAAAAAGGTGCTGGACGTGGGCTGTGGCGGCGGTATTTTGTCGCATTCTATGGCGGTGCGTGGGGCGGACGTGTTGGGCGTGGATTTGGGGGAGCAAAACCTGCAAGCAGGGCAGATTCATGCTGAGCGGACAGGCATGACCGACACGCTCGCCTTTCGCTGTGTGGCGATAGAAGAGCTTGCCAAAGAGCAGGCAGGAACGTATGACGTGGTAACGTGCATGGAAATGCTAGAACACGTCCCTGACCCGTCTGCGATTGTGCGTGCGTGCTTTGCCTTGTTAAAGCCCGATGGCGTGTTTGTAACGTCCACCATTAACCGTAACCCTAAATCCTACCTGTTTGCCATCGTGGGGGCAGAATATGTCCTACGCCTTGTGGATAAAGGCACGCACGATTTTAACAAATTCATCACGCCTGCCGAGCTTGATGACATGGCTATCAAGGCAGGATTTGCTCGTGATAACATGACGGGGCTACATTATAACCCTCTAACCAAGCGGTTTTGGCTATCCGATAGCAATGTGGACGTCAACTACATGATGTCTTTTACCAAAGGCAGTGGCAAGGGTCAAAGCCCAAAGGCGGTGGGCTGATATGACAAAGCTAAAAGCGGTTTTATTTGACTTAGATGGCACGCTCATTGACACCGCCCCTGATTTTATCCGCATCATCAAACTCATGTGTGCCAAGCACAATCACCCTTGCCCCACTGATACCGCCATTCGTGAGCAGGTCTCGGCAGGGGCTAGGGCAATGGTGCGTTTGATGTTTGGCGATGAGCTGGCAAACATGGCGGACACGGACGAGCGAATGCTTGCCTATCGTCAAGAGTTTTTGGATTTGTACGAGCAGGACATTTGTGTGGACAGTCGACTGTTTGACGGTTTGGACGTTTTGCTTGATGCCCTAGAAAATAAAGGCGTGGCGTGGGGCATTGTTACCAATAAACCCCGATATTTGGCAGAACAGCTCCTTGATAAATTAGACCTTGCCAAGCGTTGTGCGGTGTTGGTTTGCCCTGATGATGTGGCAAATACCAAGCCCGACCCCGAGCCGATGTTTTTGGCGTGTCAAAAGCTAGACATTGACCCACAAAATTGTATTTATGTGGGCGACCACATCAGAGACATACAGGCAGGGCGAGCGTCTGGCATGATGACAGTGGCGGTGGGGTTTGGTTATATCGTTCCTGATGAAAATCCCCATGAGTGGGGGGCGGATAAGGTGGTGGATACGCCTGATGAATTGGGGCGGTTGGTGCTGGGGTTGGTTTAAGCCATTGCCAATTTTAAAATGTTTTAATTTAACCGCTTTTTAATTTTTCATTGATAAAATAAGTACGCCCTTAGGGTGTGTAATACACCCCCTTTAAAGAAGAAATATACCTGACGAACCTAATATTTGCCACAGGCTTGTAGGGGCGTGTTGAACACGCCCGTTGGTAAAACTAGCATGGTTGGGCGTGCAGAGCCAGCCCCTACGGTGGTGTATTTTGAAGTTAAGCAAGTATAAAATTATTTAAATTTAACCATATTTTAATTTTCCCTTAATAAAATAAATCAGTACCCAACCATGACAACACCAAACATTTTAAATTATACCCCTACCAACGACAGCCTAGCCGACAAAATTATCCTAGTAACAGGGGCAGGAGACGGCATTGGCAAGGTAGCAAGCCTAACCTATGCCAAATGTGGGGCGACTGTACTTCTGCTTGGCAAAACGCAGTCCAAGCTAGAAGCGGTCTATGATGAGATAGAGAGCTTGGGACTTGCCACGCCCGCCATTTTGCCCATGGACTTAGAAAAGGCGAGCTTTGCCCAGATGAATGAGCTTGCGACCCTGATTCAAAAAGAGTTTGGGCGACTAGACGGCGTGCTACATAATGCAGGCGTGCTTGGGGCATTGACACCTTTGGAGATGTATGACCCCATTACCTTTGAGCAGGTCATACACGTCAATGCCACAGCCGTGTTTATGCTCACCCAAGCTCTGTTTCCACTACTGATGTCCGCCCCCAGTGGTTCGGTGGTGTTTACAAGCTCTGGCGTGGCAAAAGTACGACCCTTTTGGGGGGCGTATGCCTTATCCAAACAGATGATAGAAGGCATGAGTACCATTTTTACCGAAGAGACCAAAAACCACACTGCTTTGCGGTTTAACTGTATCAACCCAGGGGCGACTCGCACCAACATGAGAGCCCACGCCTTTCCAGGGGAGAATCCTTTGACCCTAAAAACACCCGAAGACATCATGCCTGCCTATGTGTATCTCATGACCGACATGGCAAGCGGAATAAAAGGGCAAGTAATACATTGCCAACCCAAATAACATCAGGGCGAGCGTTCGCCCTTTTTTGTGGGCGTACGTCTTTGTACTTGAAATTTAAACGAAAATTGATAAACTATAAAAATACCCAAATCCTAATCTTATAATCATTTAGCTTTAAAATACACCCATTGGCAGTAAGGTGCGTATCACGCACCAATAAGATTTTCTACTCAAAAGGTGCGTGGTACGCACCCTACCATACGACTTATAAGGTTGAGAGCAGGGTAAATTATGACAAAACATTTTGAGCATTCACATGGATTTATTACAACATTTATTTTTGATCGCCATATTGATATTGGTGTCAAGTTTTTTTTCAATTTCTGAAATTGCCTTGGCAGGGGCAAGAAAATTGAAATTAAAACTCATCTCCGAAGGGGGCGACAATCGTGCCGACAAAATCATGGATTTGCAAGAAAATTCGGCGGACTTTTTTGCGACAAGTCAAATCGGTCTAAACGCCGTTGCTATTCTTGGCGGTTCGGTGGGGGAAGGGGCGTTGCGTCCTTATTTTGCCCAGTTTATCGGACAGTTTTATCAAGGGCAATGGACAGAGAGCATCGCCTTTTTTACGAGCTTTGCGGTGGTAACGCTGATTTTTATCCTATATGCTGATTTGATTCCCAAACGCATTGCGATGATAAACCCCGAAAAGGTCGCCCTAGCGGTCATCAATCCCATGCTCGTGGTCATCAAGGTGGTCAAACCGCTTGTGTGGGTTATCAATGGCATTGCCAACGCCACGTTTCGCCTGTTCAAAATCAATACCGTGCGAGAAGAGAGCATTACCTTTGATGACGTTTCCGCCATTATGGATGCAGGGGCAGAAGCAGGTGTGGTGCTGCAACAAGAACAGCATTTTATTGAAAATGTCTTTGAGCTAGAAGAGCGTACTGTGCCGTCATCGATGACCGTGCGTGAAGATGTGGTGTATTTTACCTTGGGCGAGTCCGAAGAGTCCATGCGACAAAAGATAGCCGAGTTTCCGTATTCCAAATTTTTGGTGTGCAATGAGACCATTGACCAAGTCATCGGCTATGTCGACACCAAGGACATTTTGGTAAGACTGCTCAACAACCAATCTTTTGTACAGCTTAACGAATCTACCATTCGTAACGTGCTGATTATCCCTGATACGCTCACTTTGTCCGAACTTTTGGATAAATTTCGTGCCAGTAAAGAAAAATTTGCGGTCGTCATCAACGAATATGCGTGGGTGGTCGGGGTCATCACATTGTCCGACATCATGATGACGGTCATGGGAGACTGGGGGTCGCCCATTGAAGAAGAACAGCAGATTATCCGCCGTGATGAAAATTCTTGGCTTATTGACGGTAGCACGCCCATTGATGATGTCAAGCACGCCCTTGATGTGGTGGAGTTTGAAGATTGGGATCATTATGAGACGTTGGCGGGCTTTATCATGTATCGCTTGCGAAAGATTCCACGCCCTGCCGATTTTGTGGTGCATGAAAATCTAAAATTTGAAGTGGTGGACATTGACCATTATAAGATTGACCAAGTGCTGGTAACTCGTCTGCCAAGTGATGTCGAAGAAGTGGCGGATAGGGACTGGATGTAGGGCGATATGCATTTTTGAAGATGTTTAAAAAGTATTAGGGCGGAATAATTCGCCCTTTTTTATGCAAAAATGCCAAATCATCACCGCATCAACCATGCTATAATATTTATTTCACATCCAACAGACTTAGATTATGAGCCTATCTGACATCTTGCACCATCGCCGTGCCGTGCGTGAGTACTTACCCACGCCGATTGACCCCAACATCGTCAAGGACTGCCTAGCCCTTGCCACACTTGCCCCGACCAGCTCTAATATGCAACTGTACGAGTGCTATCACATCACCGATAAAGCCACACTCGCCACACTCGCCAAAGCCTGCCTATCCCAAAGCTCTGCCACGACCGCCGACCAAATGGTGGTGTTCGTGATACGCCCTGATTTGCACAGACAGCGTGCCACATCGGTATTTGCCTTTGAGCGTGAAAACGTGCGTACATATAGCCCTGCTCATAAGGTGGACAGACGCATTAAGAAGTTTGACCATTATTATAATCGGCTCATGCCCCTGCTCTACACCCAAGATGTGCCACTGGTGGGGACGGCAAGAAAGGGCGTGGCGTGTGCCATCTCAAAGGTTCGCCCCATGCAAAAGGACGTCTCAAAAGATGACATTCGCATCGTCATGCACAAAAGTTGTGGGCTGGTCGCTCAGACGTTCATGCTTGCCATGAGTGAGCGTGGGCTTGATACTTGTCCCATGGAGGGCTTTGACGGGGCGATGATAAAGACCCTGCTTAGACTGCCTGCCACCGCCGAGATTAACATGGTGGTGTCGTGCGGTCTGCGTAGCGAGCAGGGTGTATGGGGCGAGCGGTTTCGTGTGCCGTTTAATGAAGTGTATCGGCAGATTTAACGCTTTGCAAGGTTGTTTGGCAACTCAATAAGTCCAGCACTAGACGGATAAAGCCATGTCTATGTGATTGCCAAAGACGGCAGGCACTTGGATAAATAGGGAATTGGCATACAGATAATCTTCCCCACTTTCATCGATGATTCGCACCATGCCCAACTGCTCTGCGGTTGGGTCGTCTAGCTGTTTGTAAAGTTTCATGGCTTCCAAACTGGCAGGGTAGTCTTTATTATTAATGCACAACAACCATTTCATGATAGTAACCTTTTGATTTTATAGTGAATTCTATTCAAAACACAACAAAGGTTTTTTCGTTCGTGGTGAGCTTGTCGAACCATGATAAGGAAAAACCGTTACCCTTCGACAAGCTCAGGGCGAACGGTTTTTTGTATGGTTTTGATATGAATTGAGTATATACTCAACCGCACCAATGCCATGATATTCGTACCAATGGATTTCGGCTTCATAGACTTCGTTGTTTATTTTGACAAGGCAAAAGCCCTTGCATTTTTTCCAATTAGTTCCGCCATAGGTCGTTTTAGGCGGTTAATGTCTCTGATAGCACCCATTTTGGCAAAGCAATCTTTACCAGTAATGGGTGGTATGATGTCAAAATTCATGGGTTATTTTACCATTTTTAAAGCGGTTTGGGTCTGCATTGTAAAACAATCACTCCCCATGCTTATCTTCAAATGCCTGATGTTCGGCTTGATATAACTTGCCCAGTCGCTCTTGGGTGGGTTTGTCAAGCAGTTTTCTGGCTTCTTTAAAAAACTCATTTTCTTCTTCTTTTAAATGGTGCAAGGTCTCATCAATAAGCTCTTGTGCTGTCTTAAAAAACCGCTCGTCCCCTGTTCGTCCATCGGACAGCACCGCCATCATCTCGTCCATCTCATGATGTTCAGCAATGGCGTGGCGAGAGAGTTCTAACCCGTCATCAAATGCCATCACAGGCACATACAGATGACGCTCTTCGGCGGCGGCGTGGGCTTCTAGCTCATTTTTTAGGGGAATAAAAGCACTTTCGGCTTTGGGGCGGTCTTGTTGGCTAATGGCACGTTGAAAATCTTGGCACAGTTTACGCTGAATGTCGTGATGATGAATGAGTGTGCTAAAAATGTCTGACTGGCTCATGGCTTGTCGCTCCTTGTGGTTGGTGTGTTGGTTATTTTAGTTGGTGTTAAAGTCCAATTTGAAAATTAAATTTAATGTTAAAAAGGCATGAGTTGCCCCATGCCTTTAATCCATCTATTAATACACAAAATCCTTAATATCACGAATGACAAAGTGGTTCGGCTGACCTTGTGCAGGGATAGCCCCGATGACCGTTGCCCCGATGACCTTTTTAAAGCGGTCAATTTTCTCTTGGGTTAGGTCGGCAGGATTGGCACGCCCGATATACACCTTACCATCGGCGGTGTGAAAGTAGAGCATGGCGTATTCTTTGCCTTGCACTGTCTTGCGCTCGGTGGTGAAATTGGTGATGTTGGTTAGTACGGTCGGCTTTTTGAGTTCGCCAACGGCTTGGGATAGAGCGTTGTTAAATGCCCCTTGCAAGCCGCCAAGCTCAGAGACGTCAATATTGACCGTTTGTCCGCCTTGTGTGGTGCTATATACGTTGGGCGTTGCGTTGTTGGTGCCGGTGGTGCTCACGCAGGCACTTAGGGCAAAGGTAGTTAGAGCTAACAAAGATAAGGCTTTGATTTTCATAATATTTTCCTAATAAAGGGAGTGTAGTATAAACACGATTATCATAACAAAATAACCCGCCCTTGACAACGCAAGCCCGCCCATCTGTACAAAACAGCGACATTTTAACATAAGTAATTACAAAAAAACCGCCCCATAAAGAGCGGTTCGGGAGACATAACACCCAATTATTTGCGTTTTTTACCGCCTTGTACGGCTTTAAAACGGGGATTGGATTTGCAAATGACAAAGGTGCGACCACGACGGCGAACCACTTGGCAATCTTCGTGGCGAGTTTTGGCGGATTTGAGTGATGATAGTACTTGCATGATACTCTCCTGTCAGAGCTGGAATAAATAACCTAGGATAAATAAAATGTTATAATATACCAAAAATAAGCAAAAAACAAGAGAATTGAGAATAATTCTTGTAAATTATCCGTATTAAAGGGGAGTTAAATGGTAAATTAAGATGACTGTAACACCGCAACCATATTTTTTAATAGGGTAATTTGTTCGTCCTTTTGGGTGAGTAGTTCATCTTTGTGGGTAAGGGCTAATTTTAATTTCTCATTTTCCAAAATTAGGGCATTGTCGCTATGATAATAATTGGAGCTGTGTTGGCTATTTTCACTAATTAAGCAAATGCTTTGGCGTTCATCACTGAATAAATCGGTCATGCCAATCCCAAACACCGCCGTAATCTGCTCCAACCTATCAAGGCTTGGGCGACTCTCGCCACGCTCTATCTTGGCATAGCCGTTTTTGGACAGTCCGAGCTGTTCTGCCATGTATTCTTGCGACCACTGTTTTTGCTCTCTAAATTTACGAATGTTGTCATGTAATGGCATGGCTTACTTGTCCTGTATGTATCCCTAAAAGTGGGTTTTTGGTGTTACTTGGGGTTGGTTGTGTAATATTAGGGATAGATTATAATAAGATTGCTAACATTTAGCAAGGGGCTTGTGGCTGTTGCTAGCTGTTTAAAATTATTAGTTGGGGCAAAATAGGAAGTTAAAAATGAACTTTATCGCAAAAACCTTTGGCGGATTGTCGTTGCAGTATTATATCCGCCATTTCTTATTTGGTTGTATTTTTTATGGCTTGATACTTTATATGCTGTTTAGCAAAGGCTTTCAAGCTGGCGATATCATGACTGTGATTATTTTTACGGTCATGCAGTTTCTGTATCCTTATTCAAGATTTGTTTATGAAAGTGTGGTGGATTATGTATTGGGCGACAACCTATTCATGTTTCCTGCTCCGATATACTTATTTTTCAAACTCATGACCATGATGTTGTGTTGGGTGTTTGCTGTTTTTATCGCACCGATTGGATTGGCGTATTTGTATTATTACCATTCCAAAAATTCCTGATATCAAAAATACCAAAATTTAATATTTTGGTATTTTTTTGAAAATAAAAACCCGCTAAGCCCAACGCCCAAATACCAAACTGCCATTCGTCCCGCCAAAGCCAAAGCTGTTAGAGATGGCATAATCCACGCCATTTACTGCCCTTGCCGTGTGGGGAATGTAGTCAAGCGTACAAGCAGGGTCGGGGTTGTCTAGGTTGATGGTGGGGGGCAGGGTTTGGTGTTGTAAGGCAAGCACGGTAAAGATGGCTTCTACCGCCCCTGCCGCCCCAAGCAAATGCCCTGTCATGGACTTGGTGGAGCTGACTAGAATATCCTTGCCAAACAGGCTCTCGATGGCACTGCTCTCCGCCACGTCCCCTGCGGGCGTGCTTGTGCCGTGGGCGTTGATATAGCCAATGTTATCTGCACAGATACCGCCATCGGTCAAGGCGTTTTGCATGGCACGTTTAGCACCATTACCGTCTGTTGGGGGAGCGGTAATGTGGCTTGCGTCATCGCTCATGCCAAAGCCGACCACTTCCGCCAAAATCGTTGCCCCACGAGCCTTGGCATGAGCGAGGCTTTCTAGTACCAATGCCCCTGCACCGTCCCCAAGCACAAAGCCGTCTCTGTCCTTATCAAAGGGGCGAGAGGCTCGGATGGGTTCATCGTTGCGAGTGGATAGGGCGTGCATCGCCCCAAAGCCTGACATGCCAAGCGGTGTGCTTGCCTTCTCGCTACCGCCCACCAATACTGCATCCAAGTCGCCATAGGCGATGAGCCTTGCCCCAAGCCCGATGGCGTGCGTGGACGTGGTGCAAGCGGTCGATGTGGCAAGGTTCGCTCCTTTTAGGTTGTGGCGAATGGCGATGAGTCCTGCAGGCATATTGACGATGGAACCTGGGATAATAAAGGGCGAGACTTTTTTTGCTCCATGTTCACGCAAGGTATCACGGCTGTTTTCAATGGTTTGTACACCGCCAATCCCTGACCCCATGACCACACCAAAACGCTCGCCATCTACATTGACAGGCAAGCTGTCACCCTTGACACATGTTATCAGGCCAGCATGGTATAAGGCCTGAGCGGAGGCAATTTGGGCGTAGTGTATGAATTCATCAAATCGGCGAATCTCTTTTGGGTTCAAAAATTCTTTGGCATTAAAATCCTTAACCAATCCTGCAATGCGAGAGCGAAATTCACTCATCTCACAGCCATCAAAATCAGGTATGGCACGAATACCGCTCACGCCGTTTGTCAAGTTTGCCCAAATGGTGTCCAAATCATTGCCCACAGGGGTAATCGCCCCCATGCCTGTAACGACCACCCGTTCGTGGTCGGGGCGTGCGTGGTGTGGGGTTTTGGCAGGGCGTGCTAATGAAGTCATGGCATCTTCCTAAAAATTTTGTTACAAATTGGCTTAGGGCGTGTTGAATATTGGTATTTGCAATGAAAAATAGGAAAAATCGCCCGTTTTTCAAGGAAAAAACGTAGGCTGATAGTCATTCTATCAGACAAGTTTTTGACGCAGAAAAACAATCCGACCACTTAACCATATAAGTTTTTAAGATTTTAACTTAACTTTTTAAATTAAGTGGTCGGATAGCCATTTTTCATGCAAAAATTGATTAAAATTGTCAAATTTTCATCTTATTTTTATAAAAATGTTATCAATGTTCAACACGCCCTATTCTAGCACGTTTTTACAAAATTTAAAGTTTACATTTGTATATTTTTAAAAATTGATAAAAAAGGGCGAAAATACGCCCCTTTTATTGCCATCAAACAGGACGCACCGCAATGCCCTTATCTTTCAAATACGCCTTTAACTCACCCACGTCAATCATGCCCTTATGGAACACGCTTGCCGCCAATGCCCCATCAATGTCAATGTTAAACACGTCATAAAAATGGCTCATCTGCCCTGCTCCGCCTGAGGCGATGAGTGGCACGGTGCAGTGGGCTTTGACAAGGGCAAGCTGAGTCAAATCATAACCTTGTCGTACGCCATCTTGGTTCATCATGTTCAGCACAATCTCTCCTGCCCCACGGGCTTGCACTTCTTTAACCCAATCGATGACTTGCCATTGGGTTTTGCGAGTTTTGGTTTCATCGCCTGTGTATTGATTGACCCAGTAGGTGTCGGTGCTGTCATCGTACCAACTGTCAATGCCCACCACCACCGCTTGCACGCCAAACCGCTCAGCAAGGCGACTGATAAAGTCAGGATTTTCAAGGGCAGGCGAGTTGATTGACACCTTGTCCGCCCCATAATTAAACAGCGTCTCAGCGTCCGTGAGCGTGCGAATGCCCCCCGCCACACAAAAAGGAATGTCAATGACCTGTGCCACCCGCTCCACCCACGATTTGTCCACCGTGCGACCGTCCGATGAAGCAGTAATGTCATAAAACACGAGCTCGTCCACGCCCACATCGGCATAGCGTTTGGCAAGCTCTACAATATCGCCAATGGTCTCATGATTGCGAAATTGCACGCCCTTGACCACTTGCCCGTCCTTGACATCAAGGCAAGCGATGATTCTTTTGGTTAGGCTCGTTAGCATTGTATCGCCCCTTTCAAATCCACCTTGCCTTCTAATAACGCACGCCCCACGATAATGCCAAAAACGTTGGTTTGTTTTATGGCTTTAATGTCATCAAGACTGCCAATTCCGCCTGATGATTGGATATTCAGCGTGGGATATTGCTCGGTTAGGTTTTGATATAATGCCACATTACTGCCTGATAATGTGCCGTCTTTACTAATATCGGTGCAAAGAATATGGCTAAGACTGACTTCTAGATATTCATCAATAATCGCTTCTAATAATACACCACTATTTTCTTGCCAACCGCTAATGGCAATAAAATTTTGATTATCAATGATATTCACATCAAGTGCCAAAACAAATTTATCAGCACCGTATTTTTTAAACCAATCCTTTACGGTGTCTTTTTGTTTGATTGCCATTGAGCCAATTACCACTCGCTTTGCCCCAATATCAAATAAGGCTTTTATTTCATCTTCGCTTCTAATACCGCCCCCCACTTGCACTTCGGCATTGGTAGATTTAATGATTTGTTCAATCAGGGTAATTTGGCGTTTGTTCGGGTCTTTTGCCCCTGTCAAATCCACAAGGTGCAAATAACTTGCCCCATCACTCACATATTCGGCAAATTTATCAATGGGATTATATGTATAAGTGGTTTGTTTGCCATAATCGCCTTGGTGCAAGCGCACCACTTGCCCATCAATTAAATCAAGGGCAGGGATAATGATTGGTGTTGTCATAAAATTTTCCTAATTTTTGAAATATTAGTTTGTTTTAAAAAGTATGCTATAAGGAAAACCGTTCGTGGTGAGCCTGTCGAA
>NZ_JADFBZ010000035.1:0-32859 GCF_015223095.1 Moraxella sp. K127
GACAAAGCTAAAAGTTTTCAAGACCGTAAAGACTTTATTAGCATTCTTATCAACAAAGACAAACGCATGAGTGATGAACAACTCTCCGCCTTGCGTGGGCATATCTTGCGTGAAGTCAATGAAGGCGAGAACAACAAAAACTATCATGTTTTAGAAACCGATGTCATTAACAAAACCACACTAGATGATGAGTTGCTCACGCCTGTTATGTCGCATTTGGCAGAACGTCTTGATGTCATGGACAAGCAAATCATCAATGGCGTTTTTGGCTCATTTAACACACTCGGTCAAGATATCATCGCACTCATAGACAGCATTAACGATCAGTTAAAAGCAGGTACGGTATCTAATGGTAGCTTGCGTGAAGAGTTAGATGATATGGCAAAAGACATCAGTTCTGACATCTCCGAAAGTATTCAAGAATACGCCAAAAAAGTCGCCCCACGCAACGAACGCTACACCCAAAAATACGAATCCGCCATTGAAGAGCGTTGCAATCAAATCAAAGCATGGATTGATAATGGCTTTGGCGAAGGCGAAGAACAATGGATAAAAGAAATCCAAAAAGAAGCTAATAGAAACAGAGGTTTGCTCGGTGCTGGCGAATCTGCATGTAATAAAGTGCGTGTCGCTATCAGCCAACAACTTGCCGAACTTGATGTATTTTTTAATCAAGAAATTGATGAATTTTTGACCGACATTGCCAATATTTTTAAAGAGCATACAGGCGAGCTTATCAGTGCGGACAATCAAGGCAAAACCGCCCTACAAGAGCTGTCTTACAGTCTAAATAACATTCATGAAGACGGTCGACCCAACCCTGCTGATATGCTTGCCAAAGCCATTGATGATTTGTGTGATATTGAGCTAAACTACCGCAAACAAATCCACCCCAGAATGCGTGAGAGTCTCAATGCCTTAGAAGCTCGTACCACTAACGAAGACGGCAATACCGAGTATCGCCTAAAAGACGGTGGCAACGCCGAAGGTTTACACAAAGAAATCAAAAGCCTTGCCATGCAGGCACTTTATAACACCAAACTTGCCCTGCTTGATGATGCAGATTTCCCACGACAGGTGTTATTTGCCACCTTAGAGCATTTTGAAGATGAAGTTGTGCGTGGTAAACATAGCGACAGAAATTTCAAACGTATGACCCATGCTTATTTTTATGACCTAAATCCTGTGAAATTTAAAGATTATCAAATGGCAAGCAAACGCATGAGCGACATTCGTACTTCATTAAATAACCTACAAAACCTTGCAAAAACCGCTTAATTTAAGGAAAACTTATGACTACTTCAACTTATACCATCAGTATGCTTGGTCCATCTCGTGTGGGCAAAACTTCCATCATTGCCAGCGTCTTTAACACTGCCGAGCAGGAGCTTTTGGCGGGCAAGCCTTTTACCCTAAACAGCGATAACCACAAGCCCACACAAAAGAAACTTGCCACACACGCTCGTGAACTAAGAAGCTCTATCCAAGCGGGCGATTTTAATTCAGGGGCAGTGGCGGGTACGCAAGAGCCTTTTACTTTTAAATTTGAATTGTCATCGGTCAAAGACAGCGATGTCAAATTAGGTTTTGAGATTTTAGACTTTCCTGGTGGTTGGATTGACACCATCAACCGTCCCGACAGTGCTGACAGTCAGTGGGCAACTTGCAGAGAAACTATTATGAAAAGCTCTGTCATCATCATTCCTGTGGAAGCGGGGGTGATTATGAATGCCAAAACCCAAGAACAGCTTAGGGCGGTGGAATACAATCTGCAAACCGAAGACATCAAGGAAATCATCAAAGACTGGGCAAAAACCAGACAAAATCGTTATCCAAACATACCATCCACCATCATCTTTGCTCCTGTCAAGGGGGAGACCTATTTCAAGGATAATGTCAATAAACACAATAAAGACAGAAGTACTGAATTGTATAATCTTACTCAGCAGTACTACAAAGAAATCATAGAAACCGCCCAAAGAGAATTTGGCGACAATCGCAACTTATCCATCATCTATACCGCCATAGACACCATTGGGAGTGTAACCATCACTTATGGCGATTGGCATAAAGAAGACGACACCCTACGATTTAGCGGTCAATATCATATCACCCACAACGAGCTAAAACCCAAAGGCGGTGAAGATATTTTTATCACCATCTGCAAAACACTCGTTCAAACCCAAAAATATCGGGAAGAATTATTGTTTGTACAAAAATCACTAGATCATGACCATGCCGAGACGCTAGCTAAACATGCTCGTGAGCAGGCTGAAATAGATAAAGGTTTTTTTGGCAATATTGGCATGTGGTGGTCAGGCGAACGAGATAAGCTACGTGCAGAAGCAAGCAAAAAAGAAGAGCGTTCTGTGCAAGCCAAAGAAGTCAAAGAAATGCAAGCCAAAAAACTTAATGCCGTAGCCACACTAATCCAAGAGATTTCCAAAGATGAATTATCATCACGCACTAAGGCTATTGTTTAAAGGGATACATGATGAAACAGTATGTTAATACCCGAAGCATTACCAAAGACTATCGCTACCTAGGCGAAAAGCCTGATAACGCTTGGCTTGGGGTTTATGCCGAGCTGACCAGCTTTGAACACCCAACCATCATCTTTGAAAAAGAACACGAGACATTCCGCTTATTTTTAAGTGGAATGCCGTCCACTCGCAAAGATAAGGTGGGTACAATCATTCGTTACAGCTTTTTGTTCATGGGCAACATTGACGAATACACCAAACTATCAGGTTTGGTGTCTGCATGGGCAACAGCCATTGACAACCCTAGCCACATTGCCCAAAAACTTGGCGAGCTGTATGACGAAAATGCGGTCAGTCAGATGATTGAAAACGATACATTTGACGACACCGCCCAAAAACAGCTTGATGATTGGCTTGGCAGTTTTGACAAAAGCGACCATGCTTTTGCCCAAAAAATATCCGAAATCATCAAAGATGACTTAGGGGTGGTTTGCTATCTTAATTTTGTTGAAGATGAAAAAGATATAGTGGAGCTTAACAAAAAAGCTCATATTTGGCTTAGCCAGCCAAACAAATTTATCACGCACACTCCACCGCCAATCCAACCACAAAAGCCAACCATTACCCCACAACCTGCCGTTTCAACCCCTTTGCAAACCAACCAACAAGCGGAGGGTGAGAAGGGCATGGGAAAGATTTGGATAGGCATCATATTACTCATCGCTATCATAGCAATAACACTATATCTGATAGGCATGTAGAAAAAGAGCAAAAATCAAAATTTGATAAAGCTAAGGATAAAATAAAAGACAAGGTAAAAGAGAAGTTTTTCCCGCAACCTTCAAGTGATGATGACTTCTTTTGGTAATTAAAAATCAGCCTAACCCATAAGGTTTGGCTGATTTCATAGGCTTAAACTTAAACCAAAAGCCCCCCACACGCCATTTCCACCGCTTTGACAATCGCCAATGCTTTTTTGTTGGTTTCGTCCCATTCTGCCACGGGGTCTGAGTCCGCCACCACGCCTGCCCCTGCTTGGATATGGACTTGTCCGTCTTTTAGCACAGCAGTACGAATGGCAATGGCGGTATCCATGTTGCCCGCCCAGCCCAAATAACCCACTGCCCCACCAAACACGCTACGGCGAACAGGCTCCACTTCGTCGATGATTTGCATGGCTCGGATTTTGGGAGCTCCTGACAGCGTGCCTGCTGGGAAAGTTGCACAAAATACGTCTAGGGCATCCTTATCAGCTGACACCACGCCTTCTACGTTGCTGGCGATGTGCATGACCTGCGAGTAGCGTTCAATAAACATTTTATCGGTTACCTTGACCGTGCCGATGTCGCACACCTTGCCAATATCATTACGCCCTAAGTCAATGAGCATCAGATGTTCAGCGATTTCTTTTTGGTCGGAGAGTAGCTCGGCTTCTAATGCTAAATCTTCTGCCGTATCCATGCCACGACGGCGAGTCCCTGCCAAGGGTCGCACGGTAACTTTGCGCTCATCGCCCACCGCCTCAACGCGAGATAAAATCTCAGGCGATGCCCCTACGATGTGAAACGGCTTATCATTGGCAAGCTCGCCTTGGATAAGAAACAGATAAGGGGACGGATTAAGGTATCTCAACGCCCGATACACCGCGAGCGGGTCGCCACTGTACTCACCTGACAGACGTTGGGCAGGAACAACTTGCATGACGTCCCCTGCCTTGATGTATTCCTTAATGCGGTTTACGTCTGTGCAGAATTTATTTTGTCCTGTCTGTGAGACAAAATGCGGTAGGGGCTGTTTTTTGACGGTCAAATCAGGTTTGTGAGTGAGCAGATTTTCAATAATATCAAGTTGTTTGACCGCTTTTTTATAGCCGTCTTTGGCGTTCACATCGGCATAGACCACGATAGATAGGGTGTGTTCTAGGTTGTCAAATACCACCACAGACGATGATAGGGTAAGCCACATATCAGGCAGAGCCAAAGGGTTGGGCGAATTTGACACGCCCACAGACGGCTCAATCACTCGTATCATGTCATAACCAAAATAGCCTACCAATCCGCCACTAAATGCAGGTAGCTCGGACATTTCGTTTTGGCATGGGGTTTTATATTCTGCCATAAAGGTACGGATAAAATCAAATGGGTCGGTGTCGTGCGTGGTCGTCTCGTCCTTGCGAGTATCCTTTACCACCACTTTACCGTCATGATACTCGATGACAATGTCCGAACCCAGCCCAATCATAGAATATCTTGCCCAACGTTCGCCCCCCACCACCGACTCAAACAGATAAGCGGACGCAAAAAATTTACGCAAATTGGCAAACACCGACACAGGCGTGGCATCGTCCATAAGGCGTTTTTTAATCAAGGGAATGTGGGTATAGCCTTGCTCGACTAGGTCGTGGAAGTCGGATAAAGATAACATGGGAAATCCTAAAAATCGTTTGGATTATTATAACCCAAAATACATCACAAAAGACAATAAAAAAAACCGCCTAAGCTCTCACTTGGCGGTCATCATCAAATTAGTCCACTCACCACAGCCGACTGATACAAGCGTTTGGCACGGCTACCTGTACCACAAAACACCATGACAGGCTTGGGCAAATCAGACAACAGATGAGCAAATGCCGTCACCGTCTCCAAATGCAAACTCTCGCCATCCACAGGCAGATGACGATAGGACAAGCCAACCTGCTCGGCACTTTGGCACAGCTCGGCAGTCTTGGGCTGACCTGCCATCTCATCATCAAAACGCAAATTTATCAAACTCTTAAAACCCAGCTCGGACAAGGCTTGGCATTGACAAGGGTGGATTTGTTTATACAATGTGATGTTCGTGTGCATGTGATTCCCCATACTTGGTGATTTATCGTGGAACTTATCTTACCCAAAAACAGATGAGCGTTCAACGCCAATTTGGCATAAGCTTATGAAAAAATTTTAAAATTTGGGGGATTTTTAAAAATTTTGGAATAAGGGGTGTTAAAATGGTTAAAATTTAATCAGTCTGATTTTCAATTTTCAATTTTCAATTTTCAATTTTCAATTTTCAATTTTCAATTTTCAATTTTCAATTTTCAATTTTCAATTTTCAATTTTCAATTTTCAATTTTCAATTTTCAATTTTCAATTTTCAAAAGATTATCGGCGGATTTGGCGGACTGTCAAGTATTTTTTAAGGTATTTACCGCCATGCCTGTACTTAAAAACACCTGACCGCTTAGTGCTGTGATGACAGGGGTATGAATGAGAGCGTCCATGACAGGCCCTTTGATTTCGGTAAAGTGTAATTGTTTGTCCCCCATGATGAGCGTGCGGTTAAAGTCGGCAAGCATTTCTTGGGCGGATAAATCCACGTGATTGACCGCCGTCATGATGATGACGATGTGGCGAGCGGTAGGATACTCACGACAGATGTCATCTAGGGCGGTGCGGACGGTGGCGACATTACCAAAATACAGGCTCTCATCAATGCGAATGAGTATCATGTTATCAAAGGTCTGTACGTCATGGCGATGAATGTTCCTAAAATGCTCACTATCCCCAACCTGCCCCACGACCGCCATATGCACACGGTGCGAGCGGTAGATGATGAGTGCAAAGCTGACCAATAGTCCCGTGATAAGCCCGATGTTAAGCCCAAAGCCTACGCACGCCAAAAAGGTCATGGCAAGGGTTAGGGCTTCGCTTTTGTCTTGGGCGTGGGCGACCCTAAAACTTGCCACATCAATCATGGCGATGGCGGACGTGATGATGATGGCAGAGAGTACCGCATAGGGCAGTCCTGTGATGAATTGCCCCAAAAATAACGCAATAATCAGCACGCCCATCGCACAGACCATAGACGATAGGGGTGTGTTCGCTCCGAGTGCGACATTCATGCTGGTGCGAGAGATACCGCCCGAGACGGCAAATCCGCCAAAGAGCGAGCTTGCGATGTTGGCAAGTCCCAGTCCTTTTAGCTCATGGTTGGGGGCGAAGGGCTCATGGCGAATGCGTGCCAGATTGCCCGCCACACTGGCACTGGATATAAAGGCGATGAGTGCGATGAGCAGAGCAGACGGCAGTAGCGTGATGATGATGTCTAGGCTCACCACAGGCAAGGCAGGCAGGGGCAGATGTGTCGGCAAGGGGGCGAGCGTGGCTATGCCGAGATTGGCAAAGTCATACTGCCGAGCGGTGATAATACTCACACCAACGAGTACCACGATAAAAAAACGGGCGATATGAGCATGGGTGGATTGGGACAATAGGCGATACAGCACGCCATGCATGAGCGTGGGGCGGTAGCGGTTCATGAGCAGTAGCCCCAACGCCCCAAGCCCTAACATGGCGGTGGGTGCATGAAACAGTCGCTCTTGCCCTGCCATCTTACCCATCATGTCAATAAGTCCATCGCCTGATAAGGGCGTGCCGATGAGATGTTTTAATTGCCCCAAAATAATCAGCACAGACGCCCCACTGATAAAGCCACTTGCCACGCCACGACTGACAAACTGCATAATCCAGCCCAAACGTATCACATGGGCGAGCATGAGTAGCACCCCAACCATCAAGGCAAGCGTTACCGCCATCGCTTGATACTGCAAGCTCCCTAACGCATAGGACGACAACGCCCCTGATGTCATAATGGCGGTAATGGCAACGGGTCCGACGGCATTGACCGAGCTTGAACCGACATAGGCATACACCAAAGTCGGCAAGATAGCACTGTATAGCCCCATGACAGGCGGTAGCCCTGCCAGCAGTGCATAGCCCAGACTTTGGGGAATGACCAGCACCGCCATCATCAGCCCTGTACTAAGCTCAGGCAAGGCACGCTTTGGCTCTGCCAATAAGGGGGCGAGCCATGCGGGGATTATATTAAAAGCAGGTCGTTTGGTAAATGCCATGTCGGTGCTTGTCTGTTATCTTGTTTAGTGAGCTTTCTCCCAATTCTCGCCCACACCAATCTCCACAACGAGTGGCACGGCAAAATCCACGTCCCAACCTAGTTCTTTGGCAGTGTCGGTCAGCACGTTTTGCATGGCAGTTTTGATAAGCTTGCCTATCTCATCCGCTTTGTCGGCATCTACTTCAAACACCAATTCATCATGCACTTGGAGCAAAAGTTTGGCATGGTCTTTGGGCAGGACTTTATTCACGGCTATCATGGCAAGTTTGATGATTTCAGCGGCAGAGCCTTGTAGTGGTGCGTTAATACTTGCCCGCTCCGCCCCTTGTCGTATCATGGCGTTTGATGAGTTAATATCGGGGGCGTAGAGTTTTCGTCCCAAAATGGTGGTAACGTAACCTGTTGATTTGGCGTAACTTTTGGTATTTTCCATGTAGTCATGTATGGCAGGATAACGGGCAAAATACCGCTTGATGTAGTCCTTTGCCACGCCATTTTCTACGCCAAGTTGTTTGGCAAGCCCAAACACACCCATGCCGTACAACAGCCCAAAATTCACCGCCTTTGCCGAGCGTCTCTCGTTTGGCGTTACGTCCACCAAGTCTTTGCCCATGATTTCGGCGGCGGTGGCGGTGTGAATGTCTAGGTTGTTTTTAAAAGCGTTAATCAAACTCTCATCGCCACTAAAATGAGCCATGAGCCGCAGCTCAATCTGCGAATAATCCGCCGCCATAATCACACGCCCTGTCGGTGCGATAAACGCCTCACGAATAAGTCGCCCTGTGTCGGTGCGAATGGGGATATTTTGTAGGTTGGGGTCTGATGACGACAGTCGCCCTGTACTCGTCAAGGCTTGGTGGTAGCTGGTATGCACTCGCCCCTGTTTGTCGGCGACTTTGGCAAGAGCGTCCGTGTAGGTGCTTTTGAGCTTGGATAGGCTTCTATGTTCTAGCACCACGTCCACAAGCGGGTGGTCAATCTTGGCAAGCACCGCTTCGGACGTGGAATATTGCCCCGTTTTGGTTTTTTTACCGCCTAATATGCCCAATTTATCAAACAAAATCTCGCCAAGCTGTTTGGGGCTTGCCACGTTAAAGCTCTCGCCCGCCAATTCAAACGCCTTTTGTTCTAACTGACTGATTTGATTGTCAAAGGCAAGCGATAATTTACCCAAAAATTCGGTTTTTATCAAAATGCCGTCATGCTCCATTTGGGCTAAGATTTGGGCGGTGGGGATTTCTAATTTGTGCAATAGCTGATTGGCATTGGTATCTTTTTGCAAATACTCGTCAAACACACTAAACAAGCGATACGTAATGTCCGCATCTTCACACGCATAATCGCTTGCCTTATCCATGTCCACTTTATCAAAGCTAAGCTGTTTTACTCCTTTACCTGCCACGTCTTCAAAGGTGGTGGTATTTACGCCCAGATAATGCTGTGCCAAATCGTCCATATTATGCCGTGTCGCTATGCCGTTTATGACATAACTGGCTAACATGGTATCCATATGCCAATTATTTAGCTCAATGCCATATTTTTTAAAAACATGACTGTCGTATTTAATGTGCTGTCCGATTTTGCCAATATTGGGGTTTTGTAAAATGGGTTTTAACTCATTTAAAACAAACTCTTTATCCAATTGATTATCAAGCAAAATATCAAAATCGCCTGTATGCCCCACAGGGATATAATAGCCTTCATAATTGGTTGTAGCGATAGATACCCCAACCAATTCTGCCTTTTGCCAATCAATGCTGGTCGTCTCAGTATCAATGGCAAAATAAGGCACGCTGTTTAATTTATCAATCAATACGTTAAAATCATCAAGGGTATTGACTGTTTTATAATTGCCTTGTTTGACTGCCAAAGGTTTGACGATGAATGTGTTATTTTTGTCTGTGTTATTTTTGTCTGTGTTGTCTTTATGATATTGGTTGTCTTTGAACTCATGATGAGCAGTATGATTTAAATTTCCTTCTTCAAAATCATTGGTAACGGATGGCCCTGTCATTTTTAATAATGTCAACTGCTCTGCCATTTCTTTTTTAAATTCTAATGTCTTAAATAACTCATATAACGCTTTGGCACGTTTTATTTGTGTCTCTTTGTCATTGTCTAATTTTAATTCGTCAAATGAAATGGGTAATTGTAAATCGGTAACAATCGTGGCAAGGGTACGATTTAGGGGAATTTCATCTTGATGTTCAGCGATTTTTTGTCCAACCATGCCTTTGATGTTTGCCACATTTGCCAAAATGCCCTCAATGTTGCCATACTCACCAAGGAGTTTGCTTGCTGTCTTTGCACCCACTTTGGGAATACCTGCAATGCCATCTGATGAATCGCCCATGAGTGTAAGATAATCGGCAATTTGGGTGTTGTGTACGCCAAATTTGTCAAAGACGCCTGCCACGTCCGTGATTTTATCTTTAAAGCTGTCTTCTAAAATCACACAGTCATTAACCAGCTGTGCCATGTCCTTGTCGCCTGTGGAGATGACAACAGGGTAGCCCTGCATACAGGCGTTACGAGCAAGTGTGCCAATGATGTCATCTGCTTCAAAACCATCAATTTTAATAAGAGCAATGCCCAACTTTTCAATCAACTCATGAATGTAGGGAATCTGCACTTGCAAATCCTCATCCATGGGCGGACGATGGGCTTTATAAAGGTCTGATAATTTATGGCGAAAAGTTGGGGCTTTGGTGTCAAAGGCGACCGCCATGTGGGTAGGGTTGTACTTTTTCATGAGTTTACCCAAAGCATTTAGCACCCCACGAATGGCATTGGTAGGCAAACCATCTTGATTGGACAAAGGGGGCAAGCCATGAAAACAGCGAAATAAGTAATATGAACCATCCACCAAAATCACAGGCGGACGATTGTTGTCAATGCCAGATGTATCAAATTTGGCAAGGTTGGGAATGCTGGTGTAGGTCATGGTATGTTTTAGTAAGAATTTAAGATGACGCCAAAATGGCTAAACTAGGAGTAATCTGCCCACAAGATATCTTAATATCATCTGATATCGCAGAATTTGGCGATGATTTATTTGTATTCGGTACACTCTACCTCTTCATCCACACAAAACATTTCATGGTGTTTGGCTCGGCATTGTTTAAGCACGTCCAAATGAGCCCTGCCACGACTGGCATTTTCAGAGCGGTAGGTGTTGGTAAAGGCTTTGACCTTGCAAACGTGACGTACTCCCCTCCCTAAGGGAGGGGCTTCCTCCAGCGAGCGTATCACGTCCGATACGGAGAATGTTCTTAGCTGCATTGACATCTCTGTCGTGCGTGGTGTTACAAGCACCACAAGTCCATTCTCTTATTGCCAAACCTGCTCTACCTCTGGGACTGTTGTTAGTAATGGCACCACAACACGAACAGGTTTGGGTTGTAAAATGTTCATCCACTTCTTCATACAGACAACCTGCATGCTTGCACTTATCATCCAGCTGTCGTTTAAGTTCATACCAACTTGCGTCGTAAACCGATTTAGCCAGTTTGCTTGATGTGAATGTTTTTGAATTTAATTTACCAATCACAATCAAAGCATTTTGTTTGACCAGTTTGCTTGTAAATTGATGAATGGCGTTTAATCGTGAATTTTTAATTTTGGCATGTTTGGCATGCATGTATGGTTTTAACTTGCTTTTTCTTGTTGGCTCTTTGGGCTTTGGCTAGTTTATTTGCGTATTTTTGGGTGAATTTGGTGATTAGTTTATCACCATTGCTTGTTGTTACGCTATCTTTACAGCCTAAATCAAGACCTACAGAGTTTGTACCGCATTGTACCTTTTTAAATTGTTTTCGGCTTTTGGCGTGGGTTTCGTTAATGGCTTGGATGGTTTGGGAATGTAAGCCTAACAGCTCGCCACTGCCTTTGGTGTAGTCGTTTAAATCATAGGCAGATAAGAATTTGCCTGTACGCGTAGGTATTTATAACTTAACTCATTAACATAATTCCATACAAAATTCACCGAACTTGCTAATTTTTCAAGTTGCTTTATTTTACTGTCATATATGCGTAGTTTGAGTATTTTCATAGGTTTTGGTATGATTTTGTTATCTTAATTATACATTGGTCTAATTTTATGTCAAGCCCTAAAATAGAGTTAAGATGGGGTCACCAAGTTATTTTGCAGGCAGTTGTGGCGGCGCACCGATTGAGATTATTAGACAGTATATTGAACATGAGTGTCGCTGACACGCAAGGACACCACATTAGGGCCTCCATGTCGCCTTATCCCCACTGCCTAAGTCGCAGGTTTACGGCGGTGGGGATAAAAAAGCATTCAATTTTGAAACACTGTCCAAATCTTACTTTTGGGTATGTTTCATTGATGAATGCTTTTTGTGGCAAAATACCAATACCAATGGGCTTTTACATGCGATTAGTATTTACGTACGGTACGTGCTTGCTCACGCCATACTTTTTTCTTGTAACGCTTGACCGCAGCGGCTTTTTTACGCTTACGCTCTTGGGTTGGTTTTTCGTAGAATTCTTTTTTGCGTACATCAGCCAAAACGCCTGCTTTTTCACAAGCACGTTTAAAGCGACGAATGGCAATGTCAACAGGTTCGTTTTCTTTGACCTTTACAGAAGGCATGGGTTACTCCGATTATCAAGACAGCTAAGGCATCAATTTGGCTGTATGTTATAATTAGCTGGTACGGTCTTGGCGTAGGCATCAGCTCAAATTGGAACAAGGTGTTTTTACAAAACCTGCCCATTATAACAAATATCCACCATAAATACAAGCGTTCATGTCTTAATTTTCTTAAATAACACCACCCCCATCAGGGCAACACAACCAGCAATAAAACCCACCATGCCATGATAAATCATCTGGGTCAGACCAGCAAACACCCCCGATAAATGTGATAAATGCTCGGCTTGATGATGAAGCATGTCCACACCATGCACCAAAATGCCACCACCAACCAAAAACATGGCAAGCGTGCCTGCAACAGACAAGAATTTCATCAGCAAAGGGGCAAAACCAAGCAACCAATTGCCCATTTTTTGTTTGATTGGGTCAGGTTGTGCCACCCAGTGCATCCCCACATCATCCATCTTGACAATCACCGCCACCAGTCCGTATACGCCCACTGTCATCAAAATGGCAATGGTGGACAGTGCTAAGGCTTTGGTCATAAAGGTTGTCGCCGTCATCACCCCAAGCGAGATGACCACAATCTCTGCTGATAAGATAAAGTCAGTAGCGATTGCCCCTTTGACTTTATCTCTCTCCAATGCCACCAAATCCTCATCATTGGCGTTGGCTTTTAGATGTGCCTCATGAATTTTCTCACCATCTGACTCATGGGGCAAGAGTTTGGGGGCAAATTTATGAATGACTTTTTCAGAACCTTCATAACACAAAAACAGTCCGCCAATCATGAGTAAAGGCGTAATCAGCCACGCTGCCACCGCACTGATGGCAAGGGCTGCCGGCACGAGAATACATTTATTGATAAATGACCCCTTTGCCACCGCCCACACCACCGCAAGCTCACGGTCAGCACGCACGCCTGTTACTTGTTGGGCATTTAATGCCAAGTCATCGCCCAGCACACCTGCCGTCTTTTTGGCGGCGACCTTTGTTAATATTGACACGTCATCTAGTACGGTTGCAATGTCATCTAGTAGTATCAGCAAACTGCCTGCCATAGTTACCCTATTGTTTGTCTTAATAAAAAGCGTAGTTTAGCATACGCCATCAAACTTTCCTTAGTGATTTTGTAGTTTTGCCGTATTTTTTGACTGACAAAACAAAATACCGATTTTTATTTTTTTAATGAATAAAATCATTGGGTAAAATGATAAAGTTTGGTATAATAACCCATTTTTCTTTTATCGTTTATCATCATGACCATCAAACTTCACCCATCTATCACCCCAACCCCATCTATCGCTCTAACGCTCATCATGACCGCCTTACTGCTTGTTGGATGCAACCAAAACAGCAGTACCAACACAGACAATACAACAGCCACCTCAGACCAAACCCAAGGGGCAAATGCCGAGCCAATAAACAATGCCCCTGCCCACAATGATGACCCCAATCATCAGCCCGATGTCGCCCTTGCCCTACAAAACAACCTAAACAACTCAGGTCTAAACGCTCAGGTTCAATCTGTCATTTTAACTGACATGCCTGAGATGTATTGGGCGACTTTGGATGGTTTTTCACCATTTTTTGTTGATAAAACAGGTACTTATGTCATACAAGGTGCGGTCATGAAATTGGGCGATGGCGGACCTGTGGACATCAGCAGTGCCATGATGTCAAAAGCGGCCGTCTCTGAACTACAAGCCGTGGACAAATCCGAGATGATTGTATTCCCTGCCAAAGGCGAAACCAAAGCATCCATCTATGTGTTTTCAGACCCTACCTGCCATTATTGTCAGCTCCTACATAAAGAGATTGACCAAACCAATGCCGCTGGCATTGAAGTGCGTTATTTAGCATGGCCTCGTGGTGATTCTATGGTTGGACTCACAGAACGTGTATGGTGCAGCAGCGACCGTCAAGCCGCTCTAACCGATGCCAAAAAAGGCAAAAATATCACCGCTTCAAGCTGTGATAATCCTGTACGCAAACACATGGCACTGGGTCAGAGATTAGGTGTATCAGGCACGCCTGCCATCTTTGCCGAAAACGGGCAACAGCTTGGGGGCTACCTGCCATCGGCTGAGCTTGCCAAACAAGCCATTAATAATCGTTGATGGTTAATTTATAAATAACAAACAAAAAGGGCTGAGTTTAGCCCTTTTTCCGCTATTGATTAACCATATTTTGGATGGATTCGTAGGGGCAAATTGCAATTTGCCCTATATAAAATATTGATTTTTGGGCATGTGTTCGCCCTTACGCATCCACATTTAAGAACAGGGCATGTTGAACAATACCATCCTTTTTATAAATTTTAAAAATAAATCACCCCACCCATCACATCCCACCACCTGTTACAATTTTTACAAAAATTTTTGACAAAACCCATAAAAATTTTTACAAACCCCTAGCATAAGCCACAAACTTATGATAAGTTAAGCAGTTCGGTTTTACCGTCAATTTTTATTATAGATAACCAGTTGGGGCATTCATGAAAGATAAAATTAACATTGCGGTTTTGGGTCTGGGCACAGTTGGTACAGGCGTGGTCAATCTACTAAAAGACAACGCCGTTGAGCTGTCTCGCCGTAGCGGTCATGACATCTGCATCACTCATGTCGGCACAAGACGGCAGCGAGATGACATTGACCCTGCCATCAAACAAAGCGATGATTTGATGGCAATCGCTGCCGATGATGATGTGGACATTGTCATTGAAGTCATTGGCGGTAAAACTGTTGCCAAAGATGTCATCATTCATGCCATCAAACACAAAAAACACGTCGTCACCGCCAACAAAGCCTTACTTGCTGAGCATGGCAATGAGATTTTTGGGCTTGCCGAAGAGCATGGCGTGCAGGTGCGTTATGAAGCGGCGGTGGCAGGTGGCATTCCCATCATCAAAATCATCCGTGAAGCCCTAGCCGCCAATAAAGTGGACTGGGTGGCAGGCATCATCAACGGCACGGGCAACTTTATCCTGACCGAAATGCAACAAAAAAACCGTCGTTTTGGTGACGTACTAAAAGAAGCCCAAGCCCTAGGCTATGCCGAAGCTGACCCCACCTTTGATGTTGAAGGCATTGACGCCGCTCACAAGCTGTCCTTGTTGGCATCGATTGCCTTTGGCATTCCTTTGCAGTTTAACAAAGTGTATTGTGAAGGCATCACCAAAATCAACCTACAAGACGTGGTCTATGCCAAAGAGCTTGGCTACACCATCAAGCATCTCGGCTTTGCGTTTCGTCGTGAACATGGTTTTGAGCTGCGTGTCCATCCCACGCTCATCCCCAACAGCACCCTACTTGCCAATGTCAATGGCGTCAAAAATGCCGTCATGGTAGACGCTCATCCACTGGGGCAGTCGCTGTATTATGGTGATGGGGCAGGGGCAGGGGCGACAGCATCGGCAGTCATGGCAGATGTCATGGACTTGATTTATGTCATCAATGCCAATACCCCAAGCGACGTACCACATCTGGCGTTCGTCCCCGAAGAGCTGTCTGACACTCGCATCCTATCTAGCGATGAGATGACCTGTGGCTACTACCTACGCTTGACCGTCAAAGATGAGCTGGGCGTGCTGGCTGACACCACTCGCATTTTGAGCGAAAACGGCATTAACATTGACGCCATCATGCAACGTGACGCTCACAAATCAGGGCTTGTGCCTGTCATCATCTTGACCTTGCCCGTACTCGAATCGCAGATGAACAAAGCCATCAAAGAGATAGAAGCCCTTGGGGCGGTCACCGAGCCTGTGGTGCGTATTCGCCTAGAAAGTTTAGAATAAGTGGCTCAATAAAGTTTAAAATAATAAAGCCAAACCACAAATGGCAGGACTATGCGATTATAAATTGTCAATTCCCCACCATTTGTGGCATAATAGCATTATTTGAATCGTCATCCGTTAGGAGTTCTCATGAAAGCCAAATTATTTACCGCCATCATCAGCACCAGCCTATTACTTAGTGCCTGCGGGGGTCATAACAACCCAAAAGCCGTGGACAAACTAGAAGAAGCCGAAGCCAATGCCATCGCCAATGCCCCAAAAGCCGAAGAAGTGAGATTTGATGACCACGGACAGCCCACGATGGGCGGTGTTGGCGGAGCGACAGATGGAGCGGTCGCCCCGACCACAACAGTAGAGCCTGCCCCATCAGAGACCACCACAGAAACCACGGCAGAGCCTGCCCCATCCGAAGCAGAGCCATCAAGTGCCGAGCCAGCGGAACCTATGGCGACCGCCGAAGCTCCCCAAGCTGATGCCACTGCCGAAACTGAGCAATAATAACCACAAAAAATACCGCCTGTCATTGTCATTGCCAAGCGGTATTTTTATATCCAGACCCTAATGCCTTTGTTCCACCACGAGCGAATCTATGCCATTACTACTTAATCTTCTGCTGGCAGAGAGTGCTTCTTCCTTGGAATTCATCGTGTTGGAGATGACCTGATACAGCTCTATGCCGTCATCCACACGCTTGATGACCCGAGCATCCACACCCGACATCATGACTTCGGCTCGCATGCGGTCAGCTTCATCAGGGCTGTCATAACTACGAATCTGCAAGATATAGCTGTTATTGACTGCCGTGATATTGATATTGCCCCCTGCACCGTTTGCCCTATCGTCATCTGTCCCATCATAGGTCAGCTCTTCTTCGCTAATGACCACAGCTTCCGCCTGCTCTGACGGCACGCCATCTTGTCTGGGTCTGGTCGCATCGCTTTGCTCAGACGTGACCACCGCATCAGGCTTGGTCGTCGCTTGGTCGTCGCTTGGTTCCACGCTCTTAGTGCCTGTCACACTCTCCCCTGTTTGAAATTCACGGGTCGGCAAGACTTCATAAAATTCAAAATCATTAGGCTCATCTGCTTGGGGCAACGGCTCAACCTTGACGGGCGGATTGACTTCCACGTCGGTCTTAAAGCCATCAAACAAAGGTGATAGGTATAAGAAAAACCCTATCATGACCGCAATCACCGCCCCCACGAACATCCAAAGCAGGCTAATAAGCCCTGATGACGTACGAACTTTTTGTTTACGACTGATTGGTTTATCATAAGGTCTTTGGGGCATAGAATACCTTTTTATGGTTGTTTGTGGTTATTTATGTTTGACTGTTTATTTTTTGGAAAATACTTTTAGTATAATCATTTTTTAAAAATTTTTTATAAAAATATTGTAACATTTTTTAACACACATCATCCAAGGGCAAATTTTGGTAAGCTCACCTGTCATTTTGCCAAAAAAATACCCAAAATCCAAAAGCTGATAAACTTTTGGATTTTGGGCAAACCATGCCACAAGACATCTTAACAGGATATTAGGGCGTTTTTATTTTACGCCTTTAACTGGCGTTCCATCTCATCAAACTCGCCCATAATCTTGGCATTGGGTGGCGGGGTCAAAAGTGAGACAACCACAGTCGTGATGGCACTGAGCACAAAGCCGGGCATGATGGAATAAATGGCGTCATTGGCAGGCTGTCCGCCAATCTCAATACCCCCATATACCCAAACGATGACGGTCAATGCCCCGACAATCATGCCCGCCAATGCCCCTTGGTAGTTCATGCGCCTCCACATGAGCGAGAGCAGCACCAAAGGGCCAAACGCCGCCCCAAAGCCTGCCCACGCGTGCGACACCATCTTTAACACCGAGCTGTCTTTGTCCCCTGCCAGCATAATCCCAAGCATCGCCACCAGCACCACCGAGATACGTCCGACCATGATTTGGCGGGATTCGGATGCTTCTTTGTCCAAAAACAGCTTGTACACATCACGGGTGAGCGAACTTGACACCACCAGTAGCTGACTAGAAATGGTACTCATAATCGCCGCCAATATCGCTGCCAGCAAAAAGCCACCGATGAGCGGATGGAACAAAAGCTGTGAGAACACCAAGAAAATCGTCTCAGGGTCATCTAGGCTCATGCCCTTGTTATGGATATATGCCACACCCGACACACCAACGAGTAATGCTCCAATCAAGCTCAATATCATCCAGCCCATACCAATACCACACGCCACCGGCACGTCCTTGACCGAGCGAATCGCCATAAACCGCACGATGATGTGTGGCTGTCCAAAATAGCCCAGACCCCACGCTGCCAGCGATATCGCTCCCATGACACTCACGCCATTCATGATGTTAAACAACTCAGGGTTCACAGAACGTGCCACGTCCATGCCAGCACTGACACCGCCGATTTCATTAAAAGCAACAAACGGTACCAGTAGCATGGCGATGAGCATGATCACCCCTTGGACGAAGTCAGTCAAGGACACCGCCAAAAATCCGCCAAAGAGCGTATACGCCACGACCACGCCTGCCGTCACCCACAGACCCAAACTATAATCAAGCCCGAGCGAGCTTTCAAAAAGCTTGCCACCACCGACCAGACTTGCCGCCGTATAGACCGTAAAGAATATAATCACCACGATGGCAGAGACCATGCGGAGTAGGTGCGTTTTGTCATCAAAGCGATTGGCAAAAAAGTCAGGCAAAGTAATGGCATTACCTGCCACCTCGGTATACACACGCAGACGTGGAGCAACAAGCAGATAGTTGGCAAATGCCCCGACCGTCAGCCCCCCTGCTATCCATAAGCTTACAATGCCTGATGCATACATATAACCAGGCAACCCCAGCAGTAGCCAGCCCGACATATCGGACGCCCCCGCCGAGAGTGCCGTTACCGCAGGCGATAAGTTACGCCCACCCAGCATGTAGCCTTCAACGTCTTTTTTTTGTTTAAAGTAGGCGTACACACCGATGGCAATCATGCCCAAAAAATAAATCGACAGCGAAATCCATACGCCTGCCCCACCTGTTGTCACAGCATCCATGACACACTCCTTACATTATTTAACAAGTTTAACAAAAAATAACAAGTGATTATAACAAAATTAAATTCATTTGCAAATGGGGATACTTTATAAAAACACTTGTTATTTTTTATCACATTATCACACATCTAACAAATCCATTGGCTGATTTGCAAAAAACCCTTGTCATATCGCCCAAACTGGCTTATAATAGTTCGCTATTTTGCAAATTCTTTTGCACTTTTTTGTATGATGATTGGTCGAAAATCATCATTTTTGTAGCCTTTTAATATAGGAAATCCTTATGAGCTATACTCTAACTACGGTAGCACGTGCTACCGATGAGCAGGGCAAAGGTTCGAGCCGCCGCCTGCGTAAAGCCAACCTAATCCCTGCCATCGTATATGGCGGTGATGCCAAGCCACTGTCTGTAAGCGTCAAGCTAAATGAATTAGTAAAAGCCATCCAAGATGAGAGCTTCTTTTCAAGCGTAACCACACTGGCACTAGATGGCAGCGAAAACGAAGAAGTTATCATTAAAGCCTTACAACGCCATCCTTCAAAAGGCACGCCACTACATGTGGACTTCCAACGTGTTGTTCGTGGTCAAACCATGCACTTTACTGTGCCTGTACACTTCACTGGCACCGCTAAGGGCGTAAAATCTGGTGGTATCCTACAAACCAACGTAACCGAGCTACACATCAACTGCTTGCCACGCCAACTGCCAGAAGCCATCGAAGTGGACGTGACCAACCTAGAAATCGGTGACCTACTACGTTTCTCTGACATCAAACTTGCCGATGGCATTACCATCGTTGAGCTTGACAGCAATGCCACCGACCGTGTCGTGGTTAGCGTACAAGCACCGACTGTTTCTGCTGACAGTGAAGAGAGCACAAGCGAAGAGAGCACAGACACTGAATAAGTCATCAATCTCAACAAAAGCCAATGGGTCATCTATTGGCTTTTTGTTTATTTCATCATCTATGGGGCAATCATGATAAAACTCATCGTCGGTTTGGGCAATGTCGGTGCAGAATACAAAGACACTCGCCATAATGCAGGCTTTTGGTTTGCGGACGCTTTGTGCGACAAATTTGGCATCACGCTCACTCATGACAAAAAATTCCATGGCAGTGTCGGGCGTGGCACGATATACGGACAAGATGTCCGCCTGCTGACCCCTGACACCTTCATGAACCGCTCAGGAATGGCGGTCGCCCCCTTTGCCAAATTCTATAACATCGCCCCCCATGAGATACTCATCGCTCATGATGAGCTTGACATCTCGGCAGGGAGCCTACGCCTAAAAAAGGGGGGCGGACATGGTGGGCATAACGGCTTAAAGGACATCGTCCCCCACATCGGAGCGGACTTTTGGCGACTGCGTGTGGGTATCGGCAGACCTGCTCACTCATCCATGGTCAGTGGTTGGGTGCTGTCAAAACCCATGTCCGATGACCGTGTCAATATAGATAGAGCGATAGAGTGTGGCATGAATGCCTTGGAGTTACTCATCAAAGGCGATGAACAAAAGGCGATTAGCCTTGCCAATGGGTTTAAACTACCAACATGAGTGCCTTTGCCCATTTATTCGCCCAGCCCGTCCGTTTGCTTGCCCCAATGGAAGGCTTGACCGACCCACTCATGAGACAGATTTTGACACAGATTGCTCACGATTTGGGTCGCCCTTATGATTGGTCGGTGAGCGAATTTATCCGTGTCACCCATTATCCCCTGCCCGCCCATGTGTTTTATAAATATGTGCCAGAGCTACACACAAACGGCAAGACGACAAGTGGTACGCCCATTCATGTTCAGCTACTTGGCAACAATCCTGAGACCATGAGCCAAAGTGCCGTTACAGCGGTGTCACTTGGGGCGTGTGCGATTGACCTAAACTTCGGCTGTCCTGCCAAAACAGTCAATAACCACAAAGGCGGTTCGGTACTGCTTGATGAACCTGATACATTGCACGCCATCATCTCTGCCGTGCGTGGAGCTGCACCTGCCCATATCCCCGTATCGGCAAAAATCCGCCTAGGCTATACTGACATGGATAAAATGCACGACATCGGGCAGGCGGTCAAGTCCGCCAACGCAAGCTGGCTGACCATTCACGCACGCACCAAAGTGCAAGGCTACAAGCCCCCTGCTTATTGGGACAAAATCGCCCCCTTTACCGAGCTTGGCTTGCCCATCATTGCCAATGGCGAGATTTGGAACGCTACTCATGCCCACGACTGCATCAGTCAGGCAAACACACCGCACTTGATGCTTGGGCGTGGGGCGGTAACTCGCCCAGACCTTGTGGCAAGTATTGAAAACACGGACAAAACCTTGACATGGGCGGACTTAGTCCCCCACCAAATCGCTTTTTTGAATGACACCACCGACAACCAAAGCGGACTGATTGGGCGTTACAAACAATGGCTTGGCATGCTCACCAAAGGCTATGATGAAGCGGATAGGCTGTGGAATGTTGTCAAAAAAGAAAAGGGCAAAGCACAAATTATTTCGCATTTATCCCAATCAGTGCTTACTTAGCTGACAAGCACAAATAAAGGGCAGTCATCAAGACCGCCCTTTTGTTTTATTATTATCTCATTCTCAACTTTGTATAAGCGATTGATTTATCAAGGGCGAATTGCAGTTCGCCCCTACAACCAAAAAATAATTATTGAAAAATCAACAAGTTACTATTCTAAGTTGAGAATGAAGTTATCAGCAATGACAGTTTTAGCCCTTAATCCGCTCAATATTTACCCCAAGCGATTTAAGTTTACTCTCCACATTATCATAACCCCGATCAATGTGATAAATGCGGTCTATGATGCTCTCGCCATCTGCACACGCCGCCGCCATGACAAGCGACATGGACGCACGCAAATCGGTTGCCATGACAGGAGCAGGCATAAAGCTCTCCACGCCTGTTACAATGGCGGTATGCCCGTCAATGCGGATATTTGCCCCCATGCGGTTTAGCTCAGGGACGTGCATAAAGCGGTTTTCAAAGATGTTTTCAATAATAGTGCTGGTACCGTCCGCCAAACAGCACACCGCCATGAGCTGTGCCTGCATGTCAGTGGGAAAACCGGGGTGGACTTGGGTGCGAATGTCCACCGCCTTGGGTCTGCCTTTCATCACGGCACGAATCCAGTCATCGCCTGTGGTAATGGTTGCTCCCATGGCTTCAAATTTCTTTAAGACAGGGTGCAACAGCTCAGCTGATGTGTTGGTGGTCAAGACATCGCCTTCACTCATCAACGCCCCCGCCAGATATGAACCTGTCTCAATACGGTCGGCAATCACGCTATATTCACAACCATGCAAACTCTCCACGCCTTCGATAATCATGGTTGGCGTGCCAATGCCGTCAATCTTTGCCCCCATGGCGACAAGCATATTTGCCAAATCCACCACTTCTGGCTCACAGGCACAGTTTTCTAGGCGAGTTGTCCCACGAGCCAGAGACGCTGCCATGATGACGTTTTCGGTGCCACCGACCGTTACCATATCAAAAGCAAAATCACAGCCCATCAAACGTCCGCCAGCAGGGGCTTTGGCTTTGACATAGCCATTTTCTACCAAGATGGTTGCCCCCATGGCTTCAAAGGCTTTTAGGTGCTGATCCACAGGGCGTGAGCCGATAGAACAGCCCCCCGGTAGAGAGACTTCGGCTTCGCCAAACCGCCCAAGCAACGCCCCCAATACCAAGATAGACGCACGCATGGTACGCACCAGCTCATACGGAGCATAATAGTTGGCAACGTGGCGAGCGTCTGCGATGACGGTATTGCCTTCTTTTTTGATGGCAACGCCCATGCCAGCGATGAGCTTGATGAGCGTGTCGGTGTCTTTTAGGGTGGGGACGTTGTGTAGCACCGTCTCATCGCTGGGCAGTAGCATGGCGGCAAGCAGTGGCAAGGCGGCATTTTTTGAGCCAGAAATAACAACTTCCCCTGCGATACGACTTTTGCCGATGATTTTAAATTTATCCATGATGGTCTCCATCAATTCAATATTTATTAAAAATAAAATGACAAATGCCCCATGGCGTATTTGTCATTTTTGGCGGTTAGGATTGACGAGCTTGGTATTCGGCAGGTGTCAAGGCGTGAATGGTCAAAGCGTGCATGGCACCGCTTTGGATGTGCGGATTGGCAATGGCATACACCGCTTGTTGGCGTTGCACCAAACGTTTGCCTTCAAAGCTGTCATCCACGATAAGCACTTCAAATTTGTTGCCTTGATTGACCGCTTGAATCTCGGCACTTGGGAAATGGGGGCGTAATAAGGCGATTAGGTCATCTGCATTCATAAAAAATCTCTATATTTTGGGCGGTATTATCACCGTCAAATCATGTCACTAGGGCGTGCCTGCCTTTGGTATTTGCAATGAAAAATGCCTGTTTAAAAAAGCAGGGAAATCGCACGTTTTTCAAGGAAAAATCGGCAGTTGATATTGAGATATCAACAAGGATTTTGACTTCGAGCCACAATCCGACCACTTAACTGGGTGAATTTTAAGTTTTTTACTTAATTTTTAAATTAAGTGGTCAGATAGCCATTTTTCATGCAAAAATTGATTAAAGCGTTAAGTTTTCATCTTATTTTGTAAAAATTTTATCAATGGTAGGCACGCCCTAATAAAAAAAGCAGGTCATTATACCAAATTTCCTGCTTTTAACATAGAGCATGTTCACCCTTGATAATACAGTTTACATTTTGGAAATTTTATAGCAATAAAATACCCCATTTTCATTGCCATGCATGAATCACAAAGCATGCACGCCCAAAACATAAAACCTTATCAACTAAGGACTGCTGGTGTTATTGTACAGATTCACATAACTTGATGTTGGACTGCCTTCCATCGTTATCACAGGAACGTTGGGTCGGTTGATGCCTGCCGGTGTCTGCATTCCTGAATTTGGCTGAGATGGGTTTGATATCGGTGTGGTTGGGGTGTTAGGATACATGCTTTGTGGATAGCTTGTGGTCGCCACGGGACTGTTGGGGGTAGGGTAGACAGGCGTGTTTACTGTATTGACCACAGTGTTACCACCATACACCATGCCCCCTGCATTCGGGTCATCTTCGATGGCGAGCGTATCCCCTGCCAAAGCCAGCTGTGATGTATCGCCATCGATGCGAGTACCCAGCATTCGCACCCCTTCCATGCCCTGCACCGATGCGATGATGTTAATGATGGTCTGCTCTTGTTGGGCGGTCAAAAATCCCAGTAGGTATGCCATGTTATCTCGCACCACCAGTTTGTACTGCGACGACCTGATACCGCCTGCACTCACGATTTTGGCGATGATTTTGGATTTTAGGTAGTTTTCGTGCAAAGTGTGGCTCTGGGCTCTGGGCGTGGCGGTTACCGTCAGATGGTTGTACACTCTTTTGACATCATTGATGGACGAGACCATGTTTGCCACGTCCGCCTTGACTTGCTCGCTTGGCACTTCGCCTGTCAGTAGCACTTCACGACGAAAACTGTCAATGCCAATGCGGACATTATTCTCACTTACGCCACGAACATTGGTCAGGTTCTTGTGACTGGTGCGTTCGATGGCTTCATCGCTGATACGCTCAGGGATGGTGCGATACATGGCAGGCACGCCATAGTAGCCGTTGTTGGCATTGCTATTGGCATTTTGGGTGGCACAGGCGGTCATGAACACGACAGATGCCATCAAGCATGTCAATGGCTTTAAAAATGACTTCTGAATAACTTTGGGCGACATGGATGCTTCCTAATAATCGGTTTGACTCTCATTCTACCAAAAAGGCGTTTCTTAGCCAATGGGTTTTTGTCTGATTTTCATCATTTTTTTGCCCTGTTTGCCCTGTTGGTGGTACATCAAAGGCAATCACATCAAATCGGCACGCCAAGGCTTGCTTTTGACTGGTGGTGAGTCCAAGATTTTGTAAAAACTTATCGCCATACGCCAAAAAATGCTCAGCCGTCTTGATGATTTTGTTTTGTTTGGCTCGTGTTACCGTCTCCACCGCCTGCCCATAGCGGGCATTAGGGTTTATCTTACGCATTTTGACTTCCACAAACACGAGCGTCGGACACACCCCACCCGCCTGCCGTGGCTCATCATGATAAGCGATGATGTCAATCTCGCCTGTGCGATGTACGGTGTAGTTGGTCGTGATAATGGTCAGCCCCTGCTGTCTCAAAAACGCTTGGGCGAGCTGTTCATAATGGTCTCCAAGAGTTCTCATGGCACACTCACTCAAATGGGTTAGCATAACAAATTTTATAAAACTCTGCCAATATTTGTGGTTTTTATTTATAATACACTTTTTGCTTTTGATAAATCGCCATGAAATTAAGAATCCTAAGTGTCGGACACAAAATGCCTGCATGGGTACAGACAGGCGTGGACGAATACGCCAAACGCATACAGCCGATGATGAGTACCGAGATTGTGGAGATACCCCCTGCCAAACGTGCCAAAAATCCATCACCTGCCGAAATAGAAAAATACAAAATCCAAGAAGGGCAAGCCATTTTATCCGCTCGCCTACCCAAAGAAAAACTCTGGGTGCTAGAAGTCAAAGGCAAAATACTCTCCACCGAACGCCTTGCCGACCGTCTGCAAACCGCCATGACGGACGGCACCGACATCGCTCTGGTCATCGGTGGGGCGGACGGGGTATCGGCGGACGTGCTAGCACAGGCGGATTTTAAATGGTCGCTGTCGGATTTGACCCTGCCCCACCCTTTGGTGCGAGTGGTGCTGATAGAACAGCTCTATCGGGCAATGAGTATCATCAATAACCACCCCTATCATCGGGCGTAAGTGGGTGATGTTGGCGGTGTAGCATGAGCATTATTGATGTCTTGTTTTAAGGATTTTATGATAAGTATTTATCGATACCACGCATTTAAATAAACACACTGTTTTTTGCAAAAAATCATGTTATGATACCGCCATATTCCAAAGTCCAATCACACCATGACCCATCACAACCCTTACACCACACCGCAAGCCGAGCTTGACGATGATGAGTATTTTGAATACGACACCACGCCTTTTTACAAACCCACAGGACGCATTGGGCGAGTGAAGTTTTTGGCACATAACGGCATTTGGCTCATGATTGCCTTTGTGGTTTTGTGGTTATTGCTTGTATGCGTTACCGCCCTTCATTTACCTGTCATGATTATTTTGTTGGTAGGTATGCCTTTTATGCTGTATCTTGTGCTTGTCCCCATGATAAGACGACTCACGGATTTGGGGCGGTCAAGACTTTGGGCGATTTTGTACTTTGTTCCTTATGTGAATATGGTGCTGTTTTTGTACTTACTGCTTGCCAAAGGCGATGATGATGTAAATGAATTTGGCGAGCCGTCCGCTCCGCCAACCATGCTTGATATGATACTGGCAAGTATCTTACCTTTGGTCATTATTATTGGGATAGGCTTTGGCGGTGTAAAACAGCTGTTCACATCTTTAATGACTACCCTTGCTTAATTTTAAATAAACCACCTTACTATCAATTTGGCATTTTCAATTATAGTCATTTAACGTCAAAATACACCAATGACAGTAAGGTGCGTATTACACACCAATAAGATTTTCCACTTATCCACTTAGAAGGTGCGTATTACGCACCCTGCCATACTGCATTTTTCCTTGAAAAACGGGCGATTCCCCTGCTTTTTTGAACAGGCATTTTTCATAACAAATACAAAAGGTAGGCACACCCTAGTCAAGTTTGCCATCATTTTCTTGCTCCTTCTTTTTTAGCTCTTTTTTAACATCTCTCATATGAGACCATATTAATAAAATTATAGTAGCCAGACCTAAAATCAAAAAAAACCGATTGGCGGATACTATTTTATCTTTTGTAGAGGCATAGCTATCAACAGCTATCATCTCACCATTAGGTTTATTGATATGAATGGTTGCCATTTGGGGGACTTCATTGGTAATACCAAGTACTGAGGGTTGGTAATAATAACCAATGGTAAGTGTTTGGCTTAGATGATCATCTGTTAAGAAACAATTGCTAAACATGTCTTTTTTAGGAATAACTATGTTGCCACAAGCAATCATCAGTTTTTCTTTGGTTTGGGGATTGACAATACTCATGTGTTTAATGTCTCTATTTTTGCCATCTTTAGCAACAGTAACCAGCCTAACCTTACCTGTTACATAATGCAAATCTTTTTCAGGTGGCAGTCCACGACCATGCCAAACACAGTAGGGTATAACCCATATAGCACAGCATATTAAAAATAAGAATACAAAATCACGAATTTTCATATCATCAGTCTCGTAGGGGCAACCCCCATTTTATCACAACCCCAAGCTCATCAGCACTGTCTTTGCTGTAAATACCCCAACCCCACCGCCAAACTCGCCCCCACCATATCCGCCACGCCATCCCATACGTCCATGTTGCGTGTGGTAAAATAACCCTGTATCAGCTCGCTTGCCACCGCCCAGCCCAGAGCCACAGCCCACAGGCAGAGTGCTTTGGTTTTGGTGTTGATGTTAAATAACAGTGATAGTAGATAAAACTGCCCAAAAAACATCGCAAAATGAGCCACTTTATCTAAATGGCTAACGCTTGGCACTTGACCGCTCGGCACACGCAAAAACAGCCCATAACAGGACAGCCCAAACCACACCAGTATGGCAAACCACAGCCATTTGACAGAGAATTTTATCATCGTTAATCATCACAACACACAAAGCGGTCATCATAACAAATTTTATGGCAATTTTTTATGAAAAAATGATGAATTTCGCCTATAATATGCCCTTTGTCCGTCCATTTTCCATTTTCATGCAAATCATCAACTTAGACCCACACGCCCCCACCGCCTTGCCCCCACACGCCTTGACCATTGGCAACTTTGACGGGGTGCATTTGGGGCATCAAGCCATGCTCAACACCCTAATCAAAGACGCCACCAAGCAATCACTTGCCACTGCCGTCATGGTGTTTGAACCACAGCCTAGGGAATTTTTTAGCCCACACAATCCCCCTGCTCGCTTGACGAACTTTGCCGAAAAAGTCGCCTTGCTAGACGGTCATGGCGTGGATTTTGTCATCAAGGCAAATTTTAATGACGATTTTCGCCACCTATCCGCCCATGCCTTTGCCACGCTTTTGACCGCTTTGGGGGCAGAGCATTTGGTACTGGGCGATGATTTTCGTTTTGGGCATGACCGCACAGGGGATAAGGCATTTTTGCAGGGGCTAGGATTTAGTGTGGACAGCCTTGCCACCGTTGCCCATGATGATGAGCGGATTAGCTCCACGGCGGTGCGTGGTGCATTGGCACAGGGCGATTTGGACACCGCCAAAATCATGCTTGGGCGAGACTATGCGATGACAGGGCAAGTAGTGCATGGCGACAAAATCGGGCGGACGCTTGATTTTCCCACCGCCAATGTGGCATTAGATAGACTAAAACCTGCCGTACAGGGGATTTTTGGGGCAGATATTTTGGCACATAGGGACGGTCGAGCGGTTGATTTACATGCCTTAGGGGGTGGTATCAAGGGGCAAACCGCCAACAGTCTGTTTGGGGCGGTCAATGTCGGCAAACGCCCCAGCGTAAACGGCACGGATTATCGCTTAGAAGTGCATTTACCAGAGTTTACAGGCGATTTGTATGGCATGACGTTGAGCGTGATGTTTAAAAAATACCTACATGGCGAGCGTCATTATGAGAGTTTGGCACAGTTAAAAGACGGCATCAAAAGGGATGTGGATGAGCTTGTGGCGTGGCATCATACTTTATAGCCAAGGGCGTACCAAATACGCCCTTAACAAACGCCCAACAAAAAAGAGCGACTCCATCGCTCTTTTTTATCATATTACTGCTCGTTCATCGCAAGCATTGTACCTGTATTTGCCGTGGCATCTAGGTAACGAGTGTCACGCCATACGCTGTATCCGTTGTGGTTGCGATAGGGGCTAAAATTAGGCTGACGAAAATCTGATACCCACTGACTGCCATCATAGATTTGGATATGACCGTGTGGGTTTCTGCTGGTACGGTTAAAGACCGCCACGTCACCAATCTGTGGTACATAGTTGTCATTATTGATACGGGTGAAACCTGCACTGGCAAGTGTGCCATTGGCATACTGATAAGCAGATGGCTGTGGCGTGAAGCTATAACCAGCCGATTGTAGTGCCTTACGCACATACATGGCACAGCGACCCACGCTCTTACCGTGAGCGGCACGGGCAGCCAGACGGGCGGCTGTGGCAGGGGCAGAACCATTTAGAGCGGCGACTGTACTGCCTGTATTATTGCTTGTTGAAAAGTTAGTGAGTGTTTGAGTGTTGGTACTAAACCCTTGGGTCAGACGAGAATTACCTTGTGATGCCCCCATTAGCTCATTGATGGCATTGTCAAGCTCAGCATTGCTTAGCGTTTGCGTGGGCATGGGCGGTGCGATGATATTTACTTGACGCTCACCACTGGCAGATGAGATGGTGATTCTGCCACTTTCTGCATTTGCACTGACTGTCGTAAAGGTAATTGCCGACATTAACCAAAAGAGTTTTTTCATAAGATTGCCTCGCATCCATCATGCACGACGACACAGCGTTTGTCTGTGGGTTGGTCGTCCCCTGTTTACATGAGTGATGTCAGATGAGTTAGTTTTGTTAAAGCTTGGGTTTATGCCATACGCATCCGAACGTACTTTTTGGCTCAATAAAACATTGGCATTGAGCGGGTGGCGTGATAAACTTAGCTCTTGGACACCATGTCCGTCAGTTTTTAAAAGGTATTATGATGAGTGATGACTTATATCTAAAAACCCATTTTCCAAACCACCTTGCCAATCGCACCGAAAAACAAGCGGCGGCAGGGGCGAAACTTCCCAAAGACCTAAGCAGACGACTTGCCTACTTTACTCACTTGACCCATCTGTCCGCCCCCCTGCTGTCAGGTGTGTTGGGCGAGCTTAGCAATCAGGTACAAGTGGCGTATGCTCATGATGATAAAATCACCTTAGCACTACCAACCATCACATCCGCCAATCATGTACGTTATCTACATCAAGAATGTCTGTCGGCACTGCATGAACATCCAGCATTTGGTCAGTTTTCAAAAATGGGGGGCATTGTCAATCACAAAATTCATCAGCGTGTCAGCGGTCAAAACACCGCCCAAACCACCTTAGAAAAACCATTAAGCGAAAACACGGTGCAAACTATAACACAAACTGCTAAGCTTGTCATCAAAAATCCAAGTTTACAGGCGTCCTTTATCAAGCTCATTCAAACCGCCACCACCAAAGAATGATAATTGTTCTTAAATTTGGGACTTTTACGGTCTTTTTGTAATCTTATGTAAAGAAATCCGCCCATTTTCACAAAATTTCCATAAAACTCTCATAAAAGCCCTGCACAAATCCCCCAAAACCCCCACAAACACAAAAGCGAGCTACTGTCAGCTCGCTTTTACTTTGTTACACGCCATTTTGATTAATTTTTAGCTTTATTACGCTACTTTTTCAGTCAGTTTACCGAAATTTAAATCGTCCAAATTTTTTGCCTTAAAATCCTTCATTTTTTAGGGGATTTTTGGGCGGAATAAAGGCAATCGGACAGCTGTTTTTGTCATAATTTGTTACAATTTCATAGGCACTGTCATCTGCCAATACCGCTCGGATGAGTGCGTTATTTAGGGCATGACCTGATTTGTAAGCGTTAAATTTGCCGATGATGTTATGCCCGATGACGAACAAATCGCCCACCGCATCTAGCATTTTATGGCGGACAAATTCGTTAGGATAGCGTAGCTCGCCATTGACCACCGATGTCTCATCAAGCACCACGGCATTATCCATACTACCGCCTAAGGCAAGATTGTGCTTTTTGAGCATTTCTAAGTCTTTTAAAAAGCCGAACGTGCGAGCCTGCCCCACTTCACGGGCGAAATTGGCGGTATTAAAATCAAGCGACGTGGTCTGTTCGGTCGCTTTGATGGCGGCATGATTAAAATCAATCTCAAAATGCATCAAAAAACCATCATCATAAGGGCTAAGCTGTGCCCATTTGTCTTCATTACTCACACGTACGGTTTTTTTGACTTTTAAAAAGCTCTTGGGAGCGGGCTGTTCTGCCACGCCTGCTTCGTCAATCAAAAACAAAAACGGTGCTGCCGAGCCGTCCATAATCGGAATCTCAGGGGCATTGACTTCTATATATAAGTTATCCAAACCACACGCTGACACCGCCGAGAGCAAATGCTCTACCGTGCCAACTCGTGCATCGCCCGCCACTAAGTTGGACGACATCATCGTGTCTTGGACGAGCGTGGCACTCATGGGAATGTGGGCGTTATCAAGGTCGGTGCGTACGAACACAATGCCTGTGCCGATGGGGGCATCTCGCAAGGTGAGCGTGACTTCCTTGCCGCTGTGTAGCCCTATGCCAGTGGCAGTGATGGGCGTGGCAAGGGTGCGTGCAGGATAATAGTTAATGTCGGTGTTATTATTCATGTTAAACTCATCTGTCTAGATATCACGCATTTTATCATCTGATGACAGGTTTGTCATCATGGCGGACATGAGCGGGGTGTAATGACAATGATTGGTAAAATTAATAAAGGCGTGTCAAATGGTGCGAGTGGCAAATGTTTGTACCAATGCATGAATGCCATTTAGGGCAGGCTGATAATCAGGGGCGTATAAAAATAAAGCGAACACGATGATGTAGAGCATGACATATCGCAGGGATTTTTTACGTTCAAAGAATTTGAATGCCGTGCCTGATGATTTTTTGAGTTTTAGCCCCAACACATTGACGCTGTATATCTCATCTAGCACCAAATGCACCATCGCCCCGATGAACAAAAATCCCCCAAATAGCCAGCTTACTTTGGCAGTCATGCCAAAGCCATAAAACGCCCCATAGACCGCAAACAGTCCACACATCGCCATGTATGGCACCGAATGCACCATACCCCGATGAACGGTGAGATGACTAAACAGCCCTATCACGCCATAACGCACGACCATAAACGCCCCACCCCACACCATGAGTGCCTGCTCCACCAGCTGTGTGCCTGTGGTCTGATAGGCGGTGTATAAAATGGCGGTGAGCGTGGCGATAAATAACGACATGAGCGTAAAAAACCGCTTGGCAGGAATGGACGTTTCAAGGTCAATGTCAGGCAACAGCCCACCAATAACCCCTATCGCCAAACAAAAAACCGCCGTGCCAAAGCCAAATAACCCACCCACAAAGCCAAACGTGGCAAGGGCAGTACTGGCAATGGCAGCAACGGTCAAATGTGTGGTGAAATTTGCCATAAAGCGAAAAACCTACCGACATAACAACAAATCCCCAAGCCGTAACTTGGGGATTTAGAATTTGGCACTCCATAGGGGATTCGAACCCCTGTTACCGCCGTGAAAGGGCGGTGTCCTAGGCCTCTAGACGAATGGAGCGTAAAACTTAACGAACCAACACAAGATTGCTCAAAGAGCGTGCCTAGGTGCTTGTGTTTTTGACTTTTTAATATAAAATTAAAAAGTGGTGGAGCTAAGCGGAGTCGAACCGCTGACCCCTTGCATGCCATGCAAGTGCTCTACCAACTGAGCTATAGCCCCTTTGTTAAGGTGGGCGTATTATATAAAAGAGCCTGTGCCTTGTCAAATAATTTTTTCAAAAAATTTTAAAAAAAACCGATAACTTATTGAAAATTATCGGTTTTTATTTAGGGCGTGCCTGCCTTTTGTATTTGCAATGAAAAATGCCTGTTTAAAAAATCAAGGGAATCGCACGTTTTTCAAGGAAAAAACGTAGTTTGATAGTTATCCTATCAGGCAAGTTGTTGCCTTCGAGCCACAAGATTTAGCTATTTTTCATACAAAAACATTATTAGACTTCTTTCCAAACCCTGATTTTTATGGATTTTTAAAAACTTCAACCCCAATACTTATAAGGGTTTATTTTTAGTTTGGAAAGAGATTTATTTTATTTTCACCATATTTCTACATTTTAGATTATGTT